>JAIRRL010000135.1 GCA_031255985.1 Gracilibacteraceae bacterium | reverse complement strand
TACTGACTGTGACCGGCGCGTCTCCGGCCGGAAGATTGCTCCCCGGCTCAGAGAGGATAGTCTTGCCGCTGCCGCCATTGGCCGCAGGCCGCCGGGGCGGGTTAACCGGAGGATCGGGGATAAACGGGGGGTCGGGATCAACCGGAGGATCAGGGTTAACCGGGGGATCGGGATCAACCGGCGTCTCCGCCGGCGGCTGCTCATAGCCGACGGCGAAATAGGAGAGATGTTCAATGTTAAAGGTTACTAGCTGTCTGTTCGCGTCATAATATGCGCCGGGAATCTTTGTCGCCGAGCCGGCGCTCACGTGCCAGGCCGCGACCCAGGCCGGGTTTATTCCGCTTGGCAGCTCATAGGGCAAGGAAATGGTCAGCGCCCGGCCGCCGAATTCGTTTGTTATCTGCACGGGGGCGGCGTCATTCCCCACATAATAGAGTTCGACTTCAAATACGTCGCCAATCTCGATCTCCGTCTCCGTCTCCGTCCCCGCCGGCATTTGCAGCCCGTCTGTCGCGCTCGCCGCCGTCCGGCCGAAGGTGAAGTTCAGATCCCCGTCGCCCTCGCGAGCGGCGGTTTCGGCGGCGGCAGCCAAGGTCTCTTTCGCCAGGCTGATTTCGCCCAGAGCGGACATTATCCGCACATTGTCCACCCCGTCGCCGTCCCGGCCGGAGAGAATATCCGCAGCCGCGGCCGGCAGGGCGACATAGAGCGCCGCCACTTCGTCCGCGTTATCATCGCCGGGTATTGCCACCTGGATTTCCACGGCGGTCACGCCGGTTGCCGCTCCGGTTTCCAGAGCTTTCGTCACCGCCGCCTGCAAGCTGTCCGTATCAACGGTTACGGCGGCGGCAGCGCCGCTGTCCGTCCGGATTATCTCCGCGTCGGCGACTACCGTCCCGGCTTCCGCCGGCGTGATTGTTATGGTGTAAATGCTTGATTCATTGATTGAGTTCTCGACTGTTAGCTTCACCGCAGTCGGTTCAGTCGCGTCCAGCGCGATCTGAACCGGTTCGCCCGGCTGAACCGCCGCGCCGTTCACCTTCAGGGTCAGACCTTCCCGGACGGCGGCGGTCAGCGTTACCGCTTCCGTACCGGCCGGCACGGACACGGCGGGATAAGCCAAAACATCCGCCGCAAAGCTGAATCCCGCCAGGCCGGGGGCCGCGAGCGTCAAATCCTTGAGCAAAGGCGGGGCGAAAGCGTCCTCCAGCGTCATATCGTCGGTGTAATGGACAATAATGGCGTCGCCGTCCGCCAGAAATTGCTCGGCCACGCCCAGGAGACTGTGAACGCCGTTCAGGGTGTACATCCAGCCGGAGCGGAGTCCGTTCGTAAACTGCCCGATTGTGACCCCGTTACGGGTGATTTCGGTAATATAGTTCCCGCCCGGAACTTCCCAGGCGATTCCCTCCGCGCTCAGCGCCGCTTCCAGCACGTCAAGCACCGTGGCGTTGTTGCTGACCGTGTAGTTTCGGGCGGCGATCCAGGTTTCCAGCCCGCCCGTCGCCAGAGAGTGCTGAGCGCTCGCGCCGTCGTGGGGCGTGTCGCCCAGGAGGGCGAAGGAGACCTCGATCACGCCCTCCGGCAGCAGCACCGTCACCGGAATCTGAGCGGACACCGGGCCGTAGGTCAAGGTCAAAGTCTGGAGACCGCGCGTGTTTTTGTCATAACCCGTCGTCGTCACCTCGGCCGGATCGACCGTCAGCTTCGCGCCGTTGCTCCAGACGCCGGTGTATTCAATCCCGGTCAGGTCGAGTTCTTCCCCGAGAAGATACTCGTTCTTGTAATCGCCGGAAACTTCCAGTCTGGTCAGCACGGCGCCTTCCAGCAGGACGGGATATTTATCGCCCTGAGTCCAGTTGCCGTAAGCGCCGCTGTTGAGCAGAGCCAGCACCGTGCCGTCGGCGAATTCCTCGGCGGTCTTGGCGGCGCAGGCCGCATCGGCGTCGAAACCGTCATGTTTCAGGGTCTCAATCTCACCGATACCCTTTATTTCATCGTTTCCGATCACATGGAAATAGTTGTTGTCGACCGTCTGCAACTCATTCTTGCTGCGGTAAAAACCGATAATACCGCCGACTCTCTCGCTTTCGGACGTAATTGTTCCGTAGAAATGATTGTCGATAATGTCGGAGTGGTTGACCGCTGTCTTAATACCGCCCTCACTGCCGAAAATGCCGCCGATCGTGCCCTGGGCAATGATATCGGCCGCCACATAGCAATTGAGGATGGAAGCCGGCGGGCTGTTCGGCGCTGAGTCTGAGACATAACCTCTGCCGATAATGCCGCCGACAACGCTCCCGCTGGCTTCGATCCTGCCCAGGAAAGCGCTGTTGCGGATTACGCACAGTCCCATGGACTGCCCCTTTTCGCCCGCCAGCCCTCCGACGACGTTTACGCCATAAACCGTGGCGTAACTGACGCTGTTATCGATACTGCCGTTAAGACCGGGACCGACAAAAGAACCTATTCCGCTTTGGTTTTTGTCATAACCGATGACGACGCCCTCTTCGACGACGCAGTTGGTGATGTAGATAGTATTTCCACCGGAACCGCTGCCCTCCAGCAGTCCCGACCTGAGGGTGCTGGAGCCGGATTTCAGGCGGACGTTATCCAGCGTTATCATATCGGGAGTGCCGGTATCGTAGTCATAGTCAGAACCGTAATCAACCCAGCGTTTCTCCACCAGACCGTTGCCCGCGATCTTTTCGCCATAGATATTAAGGTTTTTGACCACGGCGTCGCTGACGTAATTAAACAGCGGCAGCCCCTCGTAGGCGACTGTCAGCGTGTGACCCCGCCCGTCCAGAGTCCCATGGAACGCGTTTGTAGGGACAAGCAATTTGTCAGGGTCGACGGTCCAGCCGATCGGTTCCCAGCCGGCCTGCAGTTCAATATCGTTCGTCAGGGCGAAGGTAATGCCGGCGAAAGTGTAGCCGGCGTCGTTGACCAACTCCCGGAGCGATACAAGATCGCTGTAGGTTTTAAGCTGAAAGGGATTTTCGGGTGAGCCGTCGCCATCGAAATTCACACCGTCCGTATAGTCGGTATAGGTGAGCTCAAGGATATCACTCGTGACGGTGGCGCTCAATTCAGGATTTGCCACCGCCGTCGCCGTTACCACGCAGAAAACATAGTGCCGGCCCGGGCCATAGCCGGTGTTAACCTTACCTAAATACAATTTATATGGGTAGGATTTTCCGTCTAAGATTAAAGTCGTAGCATTGCCTTCATATGTTGTGTTTGTTATGCTCGGCCCGATTTCCACCGCGCCGTCAACGGAATTCACTGTATTATAGTACCAAATCACATTTATATCAATGTCGTAGGGGGGCTTAGACTTGTCGGTTTTGCCGTCGAAACTGCCGCAACCAACCGCCAGGGGATTAAACGCCTCATAGGGCATGTATTCGGTTTTGTAATTGCCGCTGCCCGGTTGCACCACGATATACGGAGGGGAAACATAGGTAAGATTGACGTGTACCGCCGCCGGAGCGGAAACCGTCTGAAATATGACTCCGTCAACGGTAGTATTGCTGACGACGCAGTCATATACATAATCCCCGGCGTAATCGGTCGGCGGCGAGAAAGCGGCGCCGGTCGCTCCGGCGATCTCAACCGTTCGCGCCCCTTGATGGTAACGCCACTGGTAACTCTGCGTCCCTTCTGCCGGTGGCTGCGCCGCGATTGATAAAGTCGGACTTTCGTCCTTGTCACAGGTGACGGCCTGCGGCTGGGACGTAATTTTCGGCGTGTAGTCCGTTTTGCTGACATAGAGCGTATAGTCGCTGCGCGAAGGCAGCTTGTCCGCTTCATCGTACACGAGGGCAAAGGGAATAACCGCGATATCCGAATCCGCCGCGGTATGGTCGGCCAGCGTTATCTCGTAGCCGGACGGAAAAGAGGCGAGTTGGTCATCGCCGAGAAAGAATTTGACGGCGGCCGAGTTGCCGGCGGCGGTCAGTTTGATTGTGCCGTCGGTAGTTACTGTAGAATACGAGTAATTATAATGTGAAGTATTGGCGCTGAACGCCGGGGCTAAAGTCAGGGATTTGCTCGCGCTGTCCGTAACCTTAAACCCGGATTTTAAGCCGGGTTTTCTGGTTATGTTAAAATTATATACATCCGAGTTGACATAAACGCCGTCATATTTCTGTCCCACTTCCAGCGTCAGCGTATGCGTCTCGCCGATCGGGAATTTGTTTCCTATTGCAACCGCCATAGTTGATAAGGTTGTGGTATCTGCGGTTATTAATTTTTCACCGCTTATTCCCCCTGTCGCGGATCCGTCACAGAGAAGCCTGTGATAAAGATTCGGGGGGAGTGGAGTCAGTGTCTGAAACTCAAGCTTAAAGCCTCCGTTTGTGTCCGCCAGGCAAATATCATAATCGGTGGTTTGCGGGTCGAAAACAAAACCGGGTATGGTTGCCGTAGTGCTGGCGTGAATATACAGATTCAGATCAGTGACATACCCGTTCTCAGCGTTCCCGGCCGGAATATCATCCGCGCTGGCCGGGAATGAGAGCAGCGGCAGCAGGGACAGGGAAAGCGTTATCATCAGGATAACGGCAAGGATTTTCCCGCGCGCCGCCTTGCCCGGTCTGAGCAGCCGGATGTTTTTTTGCAGACTGTTAATAATCATAGTAAAATTTTCCCTTCACGTTTTCTGGATTGCTTCGCTCCGCTCGCAATGACGGGCGTAGAGTTATGTATAGGGGACGGAAAAACCGTCCCCTATACCGCACGGAGCAGTCTTATTCCTCTTATTCTACCCAGCGGGTAACATGGTAGTCGTAGGTCCAGACGATCTCGTCGCCGTCCTGGATTTCATACTGATCCGCCGTGTAAAGATGTTCCGGGTCGCCGGTGTAAGCCGGCTGACTGCCGTCAACCGTGAACTCCCAATCCCAGCCGGCGTATACATAATGAATGCCTTCGGCGTCGGTATACTCAGGATAGTAATAATCCAGTTCTGTGGCATAACCGTACAGGCTGGCGAGATACTGCACTATAGCGGGGGGATTATACTTGTCAATATCAAGATCCCACACAGGCTCGGCGTAATCGAAAAAGATATCCGTAGCGTCTTTGAGACTCGTTCCCTCGGCGATTGTGATGTCTTGGTAATCAACTTCCCAGGGTACACCGTCTTCGTCGTAAATGACGATGGATATTGAAGCATCGACGTCTGCCGCTAGGACTGGCGCTGTGAAGACCGCCAGCGAAATTGCGGCGGCTAACAGAATCGTGAACACCTTTGATTTTCTCATTTTTTTGTTCCTTTCCGTATTAATAAATTTAAGATCTCTATCCTCATATATCGAACGTTTCACTTTACGCCTTTATCACCCCTTTCCGCGTTTTGCCCAAAAATTCCGCGTAACCGGCCTCACATCCCTTCTCTGTCGTCCCTCCCCGCCTTCCCGGATCCCGGCTTTCGCCTGCGAATCACAGTCTTTGCGCTTACAGCAGCGGTATCTGCTCAGAACCTTCACCTGATTCCCTCTGTCAACAACGCTCCGGATAACACAAAAGCCGCCAGTCTATTGACTGCGGCTCAGTTTTTTTCAGTGTTTCGCCCCCTTGGCGATCTCATGTCAGCGCTGTAGGTCTCCTGACTCGCGCTTCCGGGATTTCTCCCCTCGTCCGTGTTTCAACCTTCTCGACTCACGTCAATGGCAGGTTTTCACCTTGAAACACGGCCTCATTCGCTTACAGTTGGCGGCGATTTATCACCACGCAGTCCGGGCTTCGCACCCGATTCCCTCAGCTGGAAACCTCGCGTCAGCGGAGACTTCCGAGCCACAGTTTATTAAGTTAAACAAAAATTTCCTGATTTGATGGTAACACGGAATACCTTCTTTGTCAATAGTCTCCTTTCTCAATTTTATATCCCTGTTTTTTACATATATGGGTTTATTTTCCTGGAACAAGCAGGCGCAGAGCGCGCTGAATCTGTTCCGGCGGGCTTAACTCTCCTTCCGCGCTCAAAACTTTATTCAGCGCCTGCCTTGCTTCCATGCGGGCGAAACCGTATCCCAACAGGGCCTCCATCGCTTCGTCCCCGATCGCGCCGGCAGGCGGCCCCGCCTCCGGGTCTGTTTCGCCGAACGCCGCGTCCCCGATTTTACCTTTTAACTCCAATATCAGCCGCCGGGCGATCTTGACCCCGATGCCCGGCGCTCTGGTCAGCATGGCCGCGTCTTCCGCCGCGATGGCTTTTTTCAGTTCCGGGGCGGCAAAAACGGATAAAAGGCCCAGCGCCGCTTTTGGCCCGACGCCGGACACGCTGATCAGCAGACGAAAGAGGTTTCTATCGTCCTGGCTGCCGAATCCGTAAAGCGATATATCATCTTCCCGCGTCAGCATTACCGTGTACAAAACGATCTCCTGCCCGGCGCGCAGACCGGCCGTCAAGCGGGTGGGCGTCCCTGCTTCAAAGCCCACGCCTCCCACGGAAATAAGCACTTGTTCCGGCGTCAGCGCTTCGATTGTGCCTTTAAGCAGCCCTATCATTTTCCGTCCTCCGTTTTCTGTTTCGTCCGCCGGCTGTGGGCGTGACAGACGGCTATCGCCAGCGCGTCGGCCGCGTCGTCCGGTTTCGGCGTTTCCGGCAAAGCCAAAATTGCCCGCGTCATGAATTGAATCTGCTGTTTGTCCGCCCGGCCATACCCGGTCACCGCCTGTTTAACTTGCAGGGGCGTGTATTCATAAACCGGCAGTTCCCGCCTGGCCGCCGCCAGTAAAACCACCCCTCGCGCCTGTCCCACCGCGATGGCTGTCGTTGTGTTGCGGTTGAAAAACAGTTCCTCCACCGCCGTTTCCTCCGGCCGGTAGGCTTCGATACAGGCTTCTATTTCCTCAAAAAGAGAGAGCAGACGCCGCTCCGGCCGCCAAGCGGCGTTCGTGCGCCAGACGCCGTAGGTCAGCGCCCTCAGTTTGCCCGCTTGGCAGTCTATCAGCCCGAAGCCCATAACCGCCGTTCCCGGATCGATTCCCAGTATACGCATCCGCCGCTACAATTCAGCCGGATTCAGAGAGTCCGCCAGCTCAAAATTCGTGTACACGTTTTGGGCGTCGTCGTGTTCGTCCAAAGCGTCAATGAGTTTGATAATTTTTTTCGCCTGCTCAACGTCACTGATTTCCACTTTGGTTTCCGGCACGAGATTCAGGCCGGCCTGAGCCGGTTTTATTCCCGCTTGCAGCAGCGCCGCCCGCACCGGCTCCAGTTCCGCGGCGGCGGTAAAAACCTCGAAACTGTCGTCGTCGGTCTCGACTTCTTCCGCCCCCGCTTCCAGGGCCGCCATGAGAAAATCGTCCTCCGTCCAGTCACATTCGGCGCGGGAAACGGTTATTTGCCCTTTTTCCCGGAACAGCCAGCCCACGCAGCCGGTTTCCCCCAGATTGCCCCCGTTTTTGGCGAAAAGATGCCGCACTTCGCCGGCGGCGCGATTGCGGTTGTCAGTCATGATATCCACCATAACGGCGACCCCGCCGGGCGCGTAGCCTTCATAGCGCAATTCTTCGTATATGGCGTCGTCGCCGCCGCCCACGCCTTTTTGAATAGCGCGCTGAATATTATCGCCGGGTAAATTTGCCGCCTTCGCGTTATCAATCGCGATCTTCAGGCGGAAGTTCCCGTTTGGGTCGCCGCCGCCCGCTTTAGCCGCGACCATGATTTCCCGCGCCATTTTGGTGAAAATCCGCCCTTTAGCCGCGTCAGTCCGCGCTTTTTTGTGCTTGATATTTGCCCATTTTGAATGACCCGACACGCAAAACTCCCCCTTAAAATCAATTGTTAATCCGGGCCGCCGCAGGCGGCGTCTTCTACAGCGGCTTTCGGGCCGCGAGGGCGGCGACGGCGCGCTGAATATCTTCCCAGCCGTTACAGCGCGTGACCCCCGGCGGCACTTCTTCCGCCTGATTGTAAAAAGCGTCCAGCAGGAGGACGGGAACGCCGACCGCCGATATTTGCTCCGCGTTGCGCAGAAAATCATCGACAAAAACCTCGATCGATTCCGCCAGCACCACATCCGCCTTTGAGCCGCCGGAGACGCAAAAGAGGGGACTGTGCCCCAGACCGCGCCGCGCCAGCCAGGCGCGGGTCACTTCTTCTTCCCGCCCCGCTTTGCGGGCGGTGACATAAATTATTTCATGCCCATTTTTTTCCAGCGCGGCTATGCCCGCCGCCGCTCCTTCCGTCATTTCCGCCGCCCCGAACATTTCTTCCGCCCGTTCTGATATGACAAGGCTGATTTCATCCCGCGGCGCCCCATAATAGCGTGAAAGATCAAAATGATCCCCCGGCGCGAATTTTTGCGCAAAACAGGAATCAAGAACTTTTATCACCTGGGGCAGGCTGTTGACCACTACTCCGTCTAAATCCAATCCTATTTTCATGCGTCCTCCCGCTTATTCATGGTTTCCAATTCGGCCCGCGCCGCCCGGATCGCCTCCCGCACCGCCTCCGGGGCCGGCCCGCCCGGAACGCGCCGGGCGCGGACGCAGGTTTCGACGCTGATGGCGTCGTATACGTCGGCTTCGATCCCGGCCGCCGCCGCCTGGAGTTCCGTCAGCGGCAAGTCTTCCAGGGCGCAGCCTCTTTGCCCGCATAAAAGCACCAGCCGGCCGACTATGGCGTGCGCTTCCCGGAAAGGGATCTGTTTTTTGGCGAGATAATCAGCGAGATCGGTGGCGTTCATAAAGCCTTTTTTGGCTTCGGCGGCCAGGCGATCTTTGCGCACGGTCATCGTTTTCAGCAGCGGAGCCGTTACGAGCAGGCATTTTTGCACGGTGTCCACGGCGTCAAAAACACATTCCTTATCCTCCTGCAAGTCTTTGTTATACGCCAGCGGCAAGCCTTTCATCACTGTGAGCAGCGCGAACAGATCGCCGTAGACCCGGCCGGTTTTGCCGCGCACCAGTTCCGCCACGTCCGGGTTTTTTTTCTGGGGCATGATGCTGGAACCTGTGGCGTAAGCGTCGTCCAGGCTGATAAAATCGAATTCGCCGCTTGCCCATAAGATGATTTCCTCGGCCAGGCGGCTTAAATGCATCATGACGAGCGCCGCCGCGCTCAAAAATTCCAGGGCGAAATCCCGGTCGCTCACGCCGTCAAGGCTGTTTAAGGTCAGGCCGGCAAAACCCAAATCCCGCGCCGTCTCCTCCCGCCGGAGCGGGAAGGTGGTGCCGGCCAGGGCGCCCGATCCCAGGGGCGAGTAGTTCAGGCGGCGGCGGGCGTCGCTCAGGCGGGATAAATCCCGCAAAAACATGGCCGCGTAAGCCATAAAATGGTGTCCCAGCGTGATCGGCTGGGCTTTTTGCAGATGGGTGTAGCCGGGCGCCCAGGTTTCCGCGTGTTCTTCCGCCAGGGTCAGCAGAGTTCGGGTGAGCGCCGCCAGCAAATCCATGGTTTTATCCGTTTCCGCCCGGAGAAAAAGCCGCAAATCCAAGGCCACCTGGTCGTTGCGGCTGCGGCCCGTATGCAGTTTTTTTCCCACTGGCCCGATTCGCTCCGTCAGCAGCTTTTCCACGTTCATATGAATGTCTTCCGCGCTTTTTGCCAGTTCGGCCCGCCCCGACTCGATATCCGCCCGGACGGTTTCCAGGCCGGCGATGATTTGCTCCGCTTCCGCCCGCGTGATGATCCCGGCCCGGCCGAGCATGGCGGCGTGGGCGATACTGCCCGCTATATCCTGCTCATACAGACGCCGGTCAAACGAGACTGACGAGTGAAAATCCTCCACCAGCGCGTCTGTGTCTTTTTCAAAGCGTCCTCCCCAAAGTTTCATGTCCGCCCTTCTTTCTTCGCCGTATTGTTTTCATTATACAATAAAGTTCCGGCAGCCGCAAGTCCTTGATTTACAGGCCTTGCGGGCGGTTTTAATTCTTTGTTTGACGGGGCGCGGCGTTTGGTAGTACAATTGAGCGGCGGAGGTGAACGCAAGTTATGGAGAAACGTCCGCTGGCGCTGGCGGTTTTCGGGACGCGGCCGGAGGCGATCAAGCTGGCGCCGGTGATCGGCGCTCTGCGCGCCCGGCCGGAGATGGAAGTTCGCGTGGCGGCGACGGGGCAGCACCGGGAAATGCTCGACCAGGTACTCGCGGTTTTTGACCTGAAGCCGGATTATGATCTGAATCTCATGCAGCCCGGCCAGGAGCTTTCGGATTTGACCGGGCGGATACTGAGGGAAATCCAGCCGCTGCTGCTGGCCGAACAGCCGCGCCTGCTGCTGGTGCAGGGCGATACCGCTACGGCTTTCGCGGCGGCGCTGGCGGCGTTTTACCGCCGGATTCCCGTCGCCCACGTCGAGGCCGGCCTGCGCACGGGGGATAAATATTCCCCCTGGCCGGAGGAAATAAACCGCCGCCTTGTCGCCGTGCTGGCGGACTGGCATTTTGCCCCGACGAAAACCGCCGCCGCCAATCTGCGCCGGGAAGGCGTCCCGGCCGCGCGTATCCATATAACCGGCAATACGGTGATTGACGCCTTGCTCACCGTGGCGCGGCCTGATTATATTTTTCAGTCCCGCCCTTTGGCCGCCTGGCTTGCCGCCGCCGCCGCCGCCGGCCGCCGGCTGCTGCTGGCGACGCTGCACCGGCGCGAAAACTGGGGGCCGCCTCTCGCTGATATTTGCGCCGGTTTGCGCGATATTTTGGCGGAGTTTCCCGATGTTAGCCTCGTTTTGCCCCTGCACAAAAATCCGGCCGCGCGGGATGTGATCACGGCCGCTCTGGGCGCGGCGGCGCCGCCGGATCGCCTGTATTTATGCGAACCGCTCTTTTACGCTGATTTTGCCAATCTGATGGGCCGCGCTCATCTTATCGTCACGGATTCCGGCGGGGTGCAGGAGGAAGCGCCCTCGCTCGGTAAACCGCTCGTCGTCGCCCGCGACACGACGGAGCGGCCGGAGATCGTCGCCCGCGGCGGCGCTATGCTGGCCGGCGCGAGCGGGGCCGCCGTCAGAGAGGCCGTCCGCCGCTTGCTGACAGATGAAAAATTTTACGCCCGCGCGGCCGCCGCCGGAAATCCTTATGGCGACGGGCGGGCGGCGGGGCGGATTGCCGCTGTGCTGGCCGCGGTTTTGGGCGGGACGGAT
>JAIRRL010000024.1 GCA_031255985.1 Gracilibacteraceae bacterium | reverse complement strand
TCCCGGACGACCGCCACCAGCGGCCGCCTCGCCGGCGCCGCCGGCCGGGGCGGCCGCGCTGCGGCGCAAGAGCAGGAGAGGCCGGGCGCTGCGGCGGCGGCCAGCGGCGCCCCCGCCCCCGCGAGGGCGCGCAAGGCCGCCAGATCGACATAATCAGCGATAATATCCGCCATGGACTCCAGGGCGGCTTCTCCCCGCGCCCCTTCTGTGCTGGAAATTAATCCCAGGTGGCGATCCGGGATTTCCAGGCGGGCGTCAACCGGCACAGCCCCCACCACCGGGATATGGCAGCAGGTTTCGATTGACTCCTTGAGGGTTTGCCGGTGCCGCCGCCCTCTGCCCACCCGGTTCAAAATAACGCCGGCGATTTTCAGTTCCGGATCAAAATGCTGGCAGCCCATGACCAAAGCCGCCGCCGTGCGCGTCATCCGGGTTACGTCCAGCACCAGAACAACCGGCGTCCGGAGCAGCTTGGCCACTTCGGCGCTGGAACCGGCCCCTTGCGCCCCCACGCCGTCAAAAAGCCCCATCGCTCCTTCGATGATGGAAATATCGGCGTCACCGGCGCTCGCTCTGAGTACCGCCGTCAATTGGCCGTCGTCCATGAAAAAAGAATCGAGGTTGCGGCTCTTGCGGCCGGCCGCCAACGAGTGCCAGCCCGGATCGATAAAATCCGGCCCCTTCTTGAACGGCTGCACCCGCAGGTTTTGCCGCCGATAAGCGCGCAGGATCCCTAAGGCCAAAACCGTCTTGCCGCTGCGGCCGCTGGGCGCGGCAAGCAGCAGACGGGGATAGCCGGGGCCGGAGCGGCCCGGCCCGGCCGCCCCGATCAGGCCGGCAATCCCGGTCAGGCCGTCGCCGGAGCGGCTCACACGCAGCCGGTCGGTTTGGGCAGGCCGGCTATCTTACAGGCGCCTTTTCCGGGGCCGCTGGGAAAAAGCTCATATATTTCCGCCTGGGATTTTTTTACATCCTTGAGCATCCGGCGCACCATCGGGGCCACGTTGAATTCGGCGTAGTAATTGCGCAAATAGTTGATGATGGCCCAATGTTCGTCCGTCAGCTCCACTTCCTCGGTTTCCGCCAGCTTATTGGCGACTTCCTCGTCCCATTCGTCGGCGTTGTCCAAAAAACCGTCCTCGTCCAGCAGCAGTTTGCGATCTCCAACAATTAATTCAGCCATTTGATTTCCTCCTAATTTATTACTGTAGGGGACGCCGTCTGCGGCGTCCCGCCTGTCCCCGGTTCCCGCGCCGTCCCGCCTCCCCGGTTTCCGCGGCGTCCCGCTCCCCTGGGATCGCGGGCTTCCAGCCCGCATGCCCCCGGTTCCCGTCTCCTGTCTCCGTAGGGGACGCCGCCTTCGGCGTCCCGCCTGTCCCCGGTTCCCGCGCCGTCCCGCCTCCCCCTCATTGCGGCCCGGCCGGCCCGGTTTCCCGAACCGCTGCCGCGACCTTGTACAAAACCGTCAGCGCCAAAAACCCGAGGCCGTAGACGCCCAGCATGACCAGAATTTCATTCAAAGTGGGAATATACTCAACAACGCGCTCGAAAGGATTGGGAACAAAACCGCCCAGGATGAGACCCAGGCCCTTATCCAGCCAGCAGGCCGCAAAAACAGCGATCAGAGCCGCCGCCAGCATTTTGGGCCGGCGCCGCCATTTGGGCACGAGCAGAAGCAAAATGCCGGCAAAAGCGAGAACGGCGGCGAGCCACATGAAGGGAACCAGATTGGCGTGTCCCTCCAGGCCAAAAAACAGGTAGAGCAGCGAGGCCTTATGGCTCGGAATATTGCTGTAAAAAGCGGTGAATACTTCGAGCAGGAAAAAGAAAACATTGGCGATCATGGCGTAACAGACGATCTTGGCCAGCGCGCCGACCGACTCGTCCGTCGCCTTGAACGAGGTATAACGGCGCATGATCAGGCAGAGCAGAATCAACAGCGCCGGCCCGGCGGCAAAAGCCGAGGAAAGAAAACGGGCGGCCATAATCGCGGAAAGCCAGTAGTAGCGGCCGGGCAGCCCGGCGTAGAGAAAAGCGGTTACGGTGTGAATACTCACCGCCCAGGGAATCGCGACGTAAGCCAGCGCGCGCGTCCAGCGGGGCGGAGGGAAGCCTTTTTTTTCCGCCCCCAGCGCCGTCCAGCCGATGAGAATGTTCAGAACGAGATAGCCGGCCAGCACGCACATATCCCAGAACATGACGGAATTAGGGGTGGGATGAAGCAAAACGTTGAGGACGCGGGTCGGCTGGCCCAAATCGACAAAGATGAAAAGCATCGCCATCAGTACGGCCGCGACCGCCAGAAATTCCCCCAGAATCACGATTTTGGCGAAGGCTTTATAATTATGCAGATAGTAGGGAATGGCGACCATGACCCCGGAAGCGGCGACCCCGACCAAAAAAGTGAACTGGGAGATATACAAACCCCACGTGACGTCCCGGCTCATGCCGGTCAGGCCCAGCCCGCCGGTAAACTGGCGGCAGTAAGCGACCAGGCCGATAGCGACGACCAGGCCCAGAAAAGCCAGCCAGCCGTAGTAGCGCCGGCTCCCGCTCAGGGCTTTTTCAAGCATCGCCGTCACCTCCCCCCAGAAGATAATAGACGCAAGGGCCGGTTCCCAGCTCCACCTTGCGCCGGATGGCAAAACCGGCGGCCAGAGCCTTGCGCGCCGCCGAAGCCGGATCGTTCAAATCGCCGAAGATGATCGCTCCCTCCGCCGCTTCCACGCAATGAGGCGGCAGCCCCGCCGCCAGGCGCTCCACGCAGAAGGTGCATTTTTCCACGACGCCGCCGGTCCGGGTCGGATAATTCGGCTCGACCTCCGCGATATACGGGCGCGGGTCAAAGAAATTAAAGCTGCGCGCTCCGAAAGGACAGCCGGCCATGCAAAAACGGCAGCCGATGCAGCGGTGGTAATCCATATTGACGATCCCGTCCGGCCGCTGAAAAGTCGCCTTGGTCGGGCAGACCTTCACGCAGGCCGGTTCCTCGCAGTGGTTGCAAAGCACAGGAAAACGCATCTCTTCGATCCGGTCGCTCAGATAAGGATTTTCCATCTCCGCGAAGCTGTGAGCAAAATCGTCCTCCCAGATCCATTTGATCTCGGTTTTCGTCTCCGGCATGGCCGGGACGTTGTGGGCGCGGTGACAGGCCGCCGCGATTTTTTCCCGGCCGGCGAGCCGGTTATATTTATCGACGTCTATGACCAGGCCCCAGCGCTCGGCGGTCAGCGCTCGCTCATCCGGCCGGAATTCCCCCGTCCGCGCTTCGACGGGCCGGAGCGCGCCGAAGGTCAGCGCCCCGCTCAGACC
>JAIRRL010000013.1 GCA_031255985.1 Gracilibacteraceae bacterium | reverse complement strand
ATACGGGCTTGCCGGTTCATTTGCGCGACGTGGCGGAAGTCACGCGGGCGGAGAGGCGGGACAGCGTCAAAGCTTTTGCCGGGATGGCGCCGGCTGTGCTCATCGGCGTCAAATACGCGGAAAACGGCAATATTATAGAAATCGGCCGGCGGGCGCGGGCGGAAATCCAGCGTTTGGCCGCCGAAGCGCCAGAGGATATGAGACTGACCGTTTTAACCGATCAGGCCGTGTTCACCAATGAAGCCATCAATCTGTTTTTGCAGAACTTCCTGATGGCGGTTCTGCTCGTCGTCATTGTCGTCTGGGCGGTTATGGGGCTGCGTAGCGCCATTATCGTCTCTTTGCCCATCGCGCTGGTCGTGGCCGCCGTCCTGGCGGCGATGTATCTCTGCCGCATACCGTTGCATCAGGTCTCCGTGGCCTCGCTCATAATCTCGCTCAGTTTGCTTGTGGCGAACGGGGTTGTGGCAAATGACAATATTTACCTTTTGATGGAAAAAGGGCATGACCGTTTCACCGCCGCCGTACAAGGGGCGCGGCAGATGGCGGCGCCGATCATCAGCTCGACGCTGACCACCATCGCTTCTTTTTTGCCTTTGAGCCTGATGCAGGGGATAGCGGGCAAATTCGCCTACAGTTTGCCGATTCTGGTCTCCGTGGCCTTGTGCGTGTCGCTGCTCACGGCGCTTACGGTCGTGCCGGCCTGCGGGCATAAGTATCTGAAAATTCCGCCCGCCGCCGCCGACGGCCCCGCGGCTAACAGGAGCGGCCGCCTCAATCTCCTGGCCGCCCGTTTTTACGAGCGCTGGCTGGAGCGGGCCTTAAACCGTCCGGGGCGGACGACGCTTATTTTCGCGGCGGCGCTGGGCCTGACACTATTTTTGCTTCCTGGTCTGAATATTCAGGTTTTTCCGCCGCTGGAACGTGATCAGTACGCGCTGGAAATGACGGCTCCCGCTGATTACGCGCCGGAGACGACGCGGGAACTGGCGGCGCGGGCGGCCGCCCTTTTGACGGCGGAGGAATCGGTGGAAGAATTCGCCTATGTGACGGGGGACGGATTTCCCAAATATAATATGACCTTCATGCCCGCGCGGCTGGGAGCGCATAAAGCGGAATTTCTGGTCAACGGGCGGCGGAATCAGGCGGAAGCCGTGGCTGAACGTCTCAGCCGCACTTTGCCGGATGCGGTCATCCGCCTGAAATATCTGGAGATCAATATGCCCCAGGATTATCCGGTGGAAATTCGGGTTACCGGTGAAGACATTCCGACTTTGCGGCTGGTGGCGGAAGAATTGGCTGAACTGGCCGCCCCGCTGGAGACGGTGCAGCGGACGGAGATTGACTACGGGTATGATTCTTACGAGCTGAAATTAACTGTCAACGAGGAAAAAGCGGCTATGGCCGGCGTTTCGGCTTATGACGCCGCGGCAGTTTTGCGCATGGCGGTGAACGGTTCGGAAGTGACCCGCCTGAAAGAAGATGATTTGCGCCTGGATTCTGTTCCCGTGATTCTCCGCGCTCCCCAGGAGCTGATGAACACCCGCGAAGGGCTGGATCGCCTTTTTGTCGTCTCGCAGGCGACGGGCGCAAATGTGCCGTTGCGTCAGCTGGTGCGGACGGAAACCGCCACGGAGTTGAACCAGATAGTGCGGCGCGATTTTGAGCGCGTGATCACGGTCGGGTTGTTTCCCGCGCCGGAGGTTGGGGTCGCCGCCGTGGTCGCTGATTGTAAAAAGGCGTTCCGGGCGGTGGAACTGCCAGCCGGTTATGAGCTTGCTTACGGCGGGGAAAGCGAATTTACGCGCGAAACGCTCGGTTCGATGATCATGCCGGCGGTGCTGGCCGTTTTGATTATTTACCTGATTTTGGCGCTCCAGTTCGGCGATTTAGTCGCGCCCTTGATCATCATGGGGACGATTCCGCTCTCCTTTATCGGCATCATATGCGGCTTGCGCCTGTTTGGCTATCCGGTCGGCTTCATGGCGCTGCTGGGCGGCATCAGCCTGATGGGGGTTGTGGTCAATAACGGCATCGTGCTGCTCGCCTACGCCAAAGAACGGGAAAAAGAGGGCGCCGGCCGGCGGGAAGCGGTGTTTGCCGCCGGTGTTACGCGGCTGCGCCCGGTGCTGATAGGCATGGTGACCACTGTGATTTCCCTGTTGCCGATGGTTCTGGCCGGCGGAACGCTGTGGGCGCCGCTCGCCGCCACTGTGATCGCGGGGATGATGGTTTCCACTTTGGCGACGATGATAGTTATACCTTGTTTGTATTGGCTGATATATCGCGATAAGGGCGCGCCGGCTGAAATCAGGCCAAAATAAGGGCGTTGGCCGCGCCAAAACTTGCTCAAACCCGTGCCGGCGTGATATAATTGGATGATTGAAAATTTGCAGCGGGAGGTGCGGGCGCTGAAAGCAAAGATATTGGACGGCAAAGCCATTGCCGCCGAGGTGAAAAAAGAATTGCGGACGGCGGCAGACCGGGCGGCGGCGCGCGGCGCGCGGCCCCGGCTGGCTGTTGTTCTGGCCGGCGCCGATCCGGCTTCGCTGACCTACGCGCAGGCGAAAAAAAAACAAGCGGAAAGTGTCGGCATGGAAATGGAGTTGTTTCATCTGGCGGCCGCCGTGTCGGAAAAAGAAGTGACGGCCCTGATCCGGCGCCTGAACGCGGACGCCCGCGCGCACGGCGTCATGGTGGAATTGCCCCTGCCGGCGGGAATCAACGCCCGGACGGTCGCCGCCGCGATCGAGCCGGATAAGGACGTGGACGGCGTTCACCCGATCAACCGCGGGCGGCTGATGAACGGAGAGCCAGGCCTATACCCGGCGACGCCGCAAAGCTGTATCGCTTTGCTCAAACGGAGCGGCGTACCGCTGGCCGGCCGGCATGCCGTTATTATCGGCCGCGGCGATACGGTCGGCAAACCGCTGGTGTTCCTTTTGCTGCGCGAAAACGCCACTGTAACGGTTTGTCATTCTCAGACGCCGGAACTCTCGCGTTTGACCCGCCAGGCCGATATTTTGGTGGCGGCGGCGGGCCGGGCCGGTCTGGTGACGCGGGAAATGGTTCAGCCCGGCGCGGCTGTGGTGGACGCCGGTCTCAGCCAGACGGAAGACGGGATGCGCGGAGATGTGGACTTTGCCGGCGTAAGCGAAACGGCGGGGTGGATTTCGCCGTCGCCGGGGGGAGTGGGCGCTCTGACCACGGCCCTTCTTTTTGCCAATGTACTGCAAGCGATGGAAAAAAATACCTTTAAAAATAGATGACGGAGGGCGCGCTCATGAGCAAGGAGTTTTCATTGGCCTGGACGCTGGAAGAGTTTCTGACGCAAGCGGCCAGCGGCGCCCCGACGCCTGGCGGCGGCAGCGTCGCGGCTTACACGGCGGCGCTGGGTTTCGCCATGCTGAGTATGGCGGCCAATCTGACGGTCGGCAAAGAAAAATACCGGGCGGTGGAGGCTGAGGCGCGCCGCGTCTTGCGCGAAGCCGCCGCCGGCGCGGAAAAAGCCTGCGCCGGCGTGGCAGCTGATATCCGTGTTTTTGAGGAATATATGCGCGCCTATAAAGCCCCGCGGGACGACCCGGAGGCGGCGGCGCGGCGGCGGCGGGATCTTGCCGCCGCCGCGCGGGCGGCCGCGCTTACGCCGCTGGAGTTGGCGCGGGATTGCGCGGTCGGCCTGCGCCTCGCCGTCGCTTTAGCGCCCGTCGGGAATACGGGCGTTATAAGCGACGTCGGCGCCGCCGCCTGTCTCCTGGACGGGGCGCTGGAATCCGCGCTTCTCAGCGTAGACGTCAATCTGGCCCAGATTGACGACCCGGCGTTTACGGAGCCAATCCGCCGGGAGAGCGAGGGACTGAGGCGTGAAAGCGCGGCCTTGCGCGCCGGAACGCTGGCCGCGGTTTCCAGGGGAATGGGACTTGTAAACTAACAGCGGAAAAGAGGTGAGGACGCTGCTCAACGTATATAAAAACGACGGTTACATGTTTCAATCTCTCGCGATTGAGGACTTGACCCGCAATTGCTGGATCAGTCTTGTGCGGCCGACAGAGGGTGAATTGGAACGGGTGGCTGATCTGACGGGCGCGCCGATGGATTTTTTTCGCGCCGCGCTTGACGAGGAAGAGCGTTCGCGGATTGAGGTCGAAGATGATTTCGCCCTGGTACTCGTCAATATCCCCCTCATGACCAATACGACCAATTATGATACTTTGCCGCTTGGCATTGTGATAACGCCTGATCTCATCGTCACAGTCTGCCTGCAGGAAAACCCCGTCTTTCTGGAGTTTAACGAGGAGACGCAGCGCACTTTCAGCACAGCGAAAAGAACGCGCTTTTTATTTCAGATTTTGCTGAAGGCGACGACTTTTTATTTGCGCTATATCCGTCAGATCAGCCGGGCGAATGAGAATACCGAGAAAGATCTGCGCCGTTTTATGCACAACAAGGGCATTTTTGAATTGATGGATCTGCAGCAGTCTTTGACGTATTTTTCCGCTTCCATCCGTTCAAACGGCGTCGTGCTTGACCGGCTGCTCCGTATCCGCGGCAGCGCTCATATAGCGCATATACTGCCTGTTTTTGAGGAAGATGAGGATTTGCTGGAGGACGTCATCATCGAGAACAGTCAGGCGACGCAGATGGTCGAGATGTACAGCCGCATCATCATGGCGATGACGGAAACCTTCGCTTCGATTATCTCCAACAATTTGAACACGGTGATGAAATTTCTCACCGCCATGACGATTATCCTGGCAATACCAACCATGATTGCCAGTTTTTGGGGAATGAATGTCATCGTCCCTTTTGGCGAGCGCACGCCATACGGATTTATAATCGTCATCGGCATTTGCGTGCTCCTGACGGGGATAACCGCCTTTTATCTCATACGGCGCAAAATCTTGTAGGGGGGGCAGCTTGATGGAGATTTGGAGCGTTACGCGCCTGAACCGGGAAATCGCGCGGGTTTTGCGTCAGGGCAGCCATTTGCAGGATATTCGGTTTGAGGGTGAAATCTCCAATTTCAAAAGTCACCGCGCTTCCGGGCATTGGTATTTTACGTTAAAGGACGGCGGCGCTTTGATTGGCGTCGTCATGTTCAATGAGGACGCCGCCCGCGTTTCTTTTTTGCCGCAGGACGGCCTGCGCGTTCTGGCGCGCGGCAGCACCCGCTTTTACGAGCGGGAAGGCCGGGTTCAGGTTTATGTGAACGAGCTGCGGCCGGCGGGACGAGGCGACCTCTGGCTGGCCTTTGAGCGGTTGCGGCAAAAGCTGGGGGAGGAAGGCCTTTTTCAACCGGAGCGCAAGAAAAAACTCCCTGTTTACCCGTGCGCAGTCGGTATTGTCACCAGTCCGGAGGGAGCGGCGCTGCGCGACATTATCCGCGTCGCCCGGCGGCGCAATCCGGCGGTGCGGCTGGTGTTGCTGCCGGTCGCCGTCCAGGGGGCGGCGGCGCCGGCGGCTATTGCGGCGGCTATAGATCAGGCCGCGCGCTGGGGCCGGCTTGACGTTCTCATTGTCGGGCGCGGCGGCGGCTCGCTGGAGGATTTGCAGGCTTTCAACACGGAAACCGTGGCCCGCGCTACGGCCGCTTCTCCCATTCCCTTGGTTGCCGCCGTTGGGCATGAGACAGATGTGACGATTATTGATTTTGTCGCCGATTTGCGCGCGCCCACTCCTTCCGCCGCCGCTGAACTCGTTATCCCGCTACGGGAAACGCTGCTGAAACAATGCGCGGATTTGGGGCGGCTGATGGCCGCCCGTATGCAAGGGCGTCTGACCCGCAAGCGGCAGGCTTTGGCGGTATTTCAGGCGGCGCGCAGTCTGCGGCGCCCCAGGGAAATCTACGCCGGACGGCGGCTGGATCTGGATTTCATCGCCGAACGCCTGACCGCCGCCGCCCGGCAGCGGCTGGCGGCGGGTTATAAGACGCTGACAGCCGGAATCGGGCGCCTAAAAGCGGCGGGGGACGGAATTTTGACTGAACGGGAAAAGAACCTGACCGTCCTTGAGGCGCGGCTAGGGGCGCTCAGTCCGTTGGCTGTTCTGGGGCGGGGCTATGGACTTGTATATGACGAGAGCGGCGCCCTCATCACGCAAGCGGCGGCGGCCGGGCCGGGGCAGACCGTGCGTGTGCGCTTGAAAGACGGCCGGCTTGACTGCCGGGTGAAGACGATTGAAAAATTTGATGCTGACGGGAGGCGGACGGATGACGGACAGGCAGGCGGCGGACAAACAGGCGGTGGACAAACAGGCGGCGGCGTCCTTTGAGACGGGATTGGAACGCTTGCAGGCTATCGTGACTTTGCTGGAGGACAATCAGATTCCGCTGGCGGAAGCCTTAACTTTGTTTGAGGAAGGGGCGGGACTTTTGCGTTATTGCCGCGCCGAATTGGAACGGGCGGAAGAGCAGGTCAAAGTCCTGACGGAAACGGACGGTGTTTTTCATCTGACCGATCTGGCCTGAAAAATTTTGCTGTGTGAGCGGGAGATAATAATGACAGGTTTTCAGCTCCAATATGAAACTTACAAACAGGCGGTCGACGCGGCCCTTGTCTCTTTGCCCTGGGGAGAAGACCGCCTGAGCCGCGGCATGACCTACTCTTTGCTCGGCGGCGGCAAGCGCCTGCGGCCTGTTCTCGCTCTTGCCGCCGCCGCTCTCGCCGGGGGCGATCCGCTGGCCCTGACGCCGCCCGCCTGCGGCCTGGAGATGATCCACACCTATTCCCTTATCCATGATGATTTGCCCTGTATGGACGACGACGATACGCGCCGGGGTCTGCCCGCCAATCATATAGCTTTCGGGGAAGCGGCGGCGGTTTTGGCTGGCGACGCGCTTTTGACTCTCGGCCTGGAACTGATCGCCCGCCCTTTGCCGGGAATACCGCCTGAGCGGAATTTGCGGGCCGTTGTTTTAACGGCGGCCGCCGCCGGCTGGCGTGGAATGGTCGGCGGCCAGATGCTGGATATGGACGGCCCGCCGGGAAAACCGGGTTTGGAATGGCTGGCCCATATGCAAAGTCTGAAAACGGGCGCGCTTTTTATCGCCGCCGTAGAGCTTGGCGCCGTACTCGCCGGCGCGGAGGATGAGGCTGTCGCCCGCTTGCGTGTTTACGCGGCGGCGCTGGGGGCGGCTTTTCAGATCAGAGACGATATCCTCGACCTGGAGGGGGAGAGCGCCGTCCTTGGCAAACCGACGGGTAGCGACGGCAAACTGGCTAAAACCACTTATCCCGCTCTTTTGGGTTTGGAAGGGGCGGCGGCGGCTCTGCGGCAAAAAACGGAGGAAGCTATTGCCGCGCTGGCCGCCTGGGGGAAGGAAGCCGCGTTTTTGCGTGAATTGGCGGCGCGAGCCGCCGGCCGGGAAAAATGAACGGGGAAAAATGAACGGGGAAACAAATGGATTTATTGCACGGCATTTTAGCTAATCGCATTATGTGGGTTGCGCTGCTGGCCTGGCTGATAGCTCAGTGTTGCAAGCTAATTTTCTATTTTTTGGTAGAAAAACGCCTTGATTTCAGCAGTCTGAAATCATCGGGCGGATTTCCCAGTTCGCATACTGCCATTGTTTGCGCCTTGGCCGGACAGATCGGCAAGGAGGCCGGCTGGTCCAGCCCGATTTTCGCCGTCTCTGTCGTTTTAGCGGTCATAGTTATGTACGACGCGGCCAATGTGCGCTGGGCGGCGGGGGAGCAGGCCCGCGCAATCAACCATCTGCTGGATATGCTGCTTGAATCGAACGCCAGTACACAATGGTTTGGCCAGGAGATACCGAATGAAAAACTGAAGGAAATCATGGGACATACTCCTTTTGAGGTTTTCGGCGGAGCTATCCTTGGCATTGTCGTCGCCGCCCTGTTCTGACGGGGGGCGGATGCACTTATATGAAAAAGGAGGCGGCGAGCATTTTTAAGCAAAATGTGCCGGACAGTTCCGGCGAAGAACTGTATCGCCGCTTCGTGGAGGGCGATACAAAGGCTTTTGAACAGCTTGTCGGTCTGTATGAACTGGAACTGTCCCAGTTCATAAGCGGCATGATACGCGACTCGCATGAAACAAAACATCTGGTGATTGAAACTTTCGCCCAGCTTGCGGCCAGCGCCGGACAGTTCAAGGGCGCGTCCAGCCTGAAAACGTACCTTTTTACCATTGCCAAAAACCTGACGATGCGGCTGCTGAAAAAACGGGGACGGGAAAAACATCTTTCGCTGGAAGATGTGTTACAGGAGGCGCCGCGGACGGACGAGGCATTGGAAGCGCTTTGGATGAGGAAGGAAATCCGGGAGATGCTCCATGCCGCCATGCAAAAACTGAAAATGGAACATCGGGAGGTGCTGCTGCTCCTTTATATGGAGGAGATGAGTTACCGGGAGGCCGGGCGGGTGATGGTAAAATCGGAGCGGCAAATCGAGGGCCTTGCCTACCGGGCCAAAGCGGCGCTGAAAAAGGTTTTGG
>JAIRRL010000187.1 GCA_031255985.1 Gracilibacteraceae bacterium | reverse complement strand
GGAATTGGGCGACGATCTGTGCGGCGCCAGCCGGCCGGGACATTTTACCGGCGTAGCCACTGTCGTAACCAAGCTGCTGAACATCGTACAGCCGGACGAAGCTTTTTTCGGCCAAAAAGACTACCAGCAGTTTGTCGTCCTGCGCCGGATGGCCGCCGACCTGAAGCTGCCGGTAAAAATCCGCCTGGCCCCCACCGTGCGCGAACCGAGCGGCCTGGCCCTCAGTTCCCGCAACGCTTACCTTTCTTTGGCGGAAAAAAAAGCCGCCGCCGGGATTTACGCCGCTCTGCGGGCGACGGCTGAACTGATCGGGGGGGGCGAGCGCGACGCGGCCGCGGCCCCGGCCGGTCTCCCCCGCCCCCGAGAGGCCCAAACCGGCGGCAAACTGGATTACGCCGCGATCCGGCAAAAAAACGATCTTTTGCCGGTTGCGGCCATCAACAAGGACGTTGTGCTGCTGGCGGCGGTTTTTGTCGGCGGCGCCCGCCTGATCGACAATATCTTCGCGGAGGTGTAGAGATGTACCGGCATATGATGAAAGCCAAGATTCACAACGCCGTCGTCACCCAGGCCGAACTGAGCTATATCGGCAGCGTCACGATTGACGCCGATTTGCTGGAACAGGCGGATATTTTGCCGGGCGAAAAAGTCCAGATAGTCAACAAAAATAATGGGGCGAGGCTGGAAACATACGTCATCGCCGGCGAGCGCGGTTCCGGCGTCGTCTGCCTGAACGGGGCGGCGGCGCGGCTGGTGCAGGTAGGCGATTCGGTCATCATCATTTCATACGGAATGTATACGGAGGAAGAAGCCCGCAAACACCGGCCTCTCGTGCTGCTGGCCGGCCCGGCCAACAAAACGGCGCGCCTGCTGGAGGGGGAAGCGGCGGGGGAAAGCGTTTGATGGCGGCCGCGACTCCCATGGTTCTCGTAATCGATATAGGCAACACGAATATAGTCCTCGGCGTGTACGCCGGGGGCGAACTGCGCGAACACTGGCGCGTTTCCACGGACAAAGACCGCACCACCGACGAATACGCCGTTTTATTCAGGGATTTGATGGCTTTTCACAGCCTGCGCTTCACCGATATCAGCGGCGCGATTATTTCCTCCGTCGTGCCGCCGCTGACCCCGCGCCTGGAACGCCTGACCAGACGCTATTGCCATGTGCGGCCGCTGATCGTGGGGCCGGGCATGAAAACCGGCCTGACCATCCGCTACGACAATCCGCGGGAAATCGGCGCGGACCGCATAGTCAACGCGGTGGCCGCCCAGGCTAAATACGGCGGCCCGGCGATCATCGTCGATTTTGGCACGGCGACCACTTTTTGCGCCCTCGGCTCGCGGGGGGAATACCTCGGCGGCGCCATCGCCCCCGGCCTGATCATCGCCACTGAGGCCCTTTTTCAAAGAGCCTCCAAATTGCCGCGCATCGAAGTCACGCAGCCGGAGCATGTGATCGGCAAAAACACGGTCACCGGGATGCAGGCGGGCATCTACTACGGCTACTGCGGCCAGGTGGATCGCCTGGTGACGCTCATGCGGGAGGAACTGGGAGGCGAGGCCCGCGTCATCGCTACCGGCGGGCTGGCCCGGCTCATCGCCGCTCACGCCGAAACTATAGAAATCATAGATGATTTCCTGACTTTAGACGGACTGTTTTTGCTGCACGAAAAAAACTCCGCCCCCTCCCAGCCTCAGGCGCCGGATCCAGGGCCGGAAGCCCCGCCGGTTCAGTCCTGACAGCGCACGCAAAGGTTATGGTATTTTTCCTCGCCGATGGTGGTGCTTTCCTCATGTCCCGGCAAAACCACGGTCGCCTCGTCTAAAACATAGAGTTTTTCCCGGATGGAACGGGCCAGATCATCGGCGGAACCGCCGGGAAAATGCGTGTAGCCGACGTCGGTGTGAAAAAGGGTGTCGCCGCTGAACAGGATTCCCGCCGCGTAAAAACAAAGCCCGCCCGGCGTGTGGCCAGGCGTGTGGATGACCCGCAGCGCCGTCCGCCCGACCGGAACGACGTCGCCGTCGTTTAGCAGCCGGTCGGCTTTCAGCCCGCGCGCGCCAAGCAGCGGCTCGTCCGCGGCGTGAACGCATACGGCGGCCCCCGTAGCCTCCCGCACGGCCGCCGCAGCGCCGATATGGTCGTGGTGGCCGTGCGTCAGCAAAATCACGCCGATCCGCAAACCCAGCGCCGCCGCCCGCGTCAGGACGACGCGGGCGGGGCAGCCCGGATCGATCACGGCCGCCGCCAAAGTTTCCGCGCACCAGAACAAATAGCAGTTTTCGCGCAATTCATCCGGCGCGACAATGGTTTCGTACTTATGGATTTCAGCGCCCATTATCACCGTCTCCTTATAATCCGTCTTCCTGCATATAAATTCCTTATATTTCCAGCTCAAGCCCGACCGGGCAATGGTCGCTTCCGGGCGCGGCGGCGTAAATCGCGCTTTCGCGCACCGCCGGGGCCAGGCGGCGGGAAACGAGAAAATAGTCGATGCGCCAGCCGGAATTGTTTTCCCTGGCGTTGCGCATGTACGACCACCAGGTATAAGCGTCCCGCCGCTCCGGGTACAGATAGCGGAAAGTGTCGATAAAACCGGCCGCCAGCAGTTCCGTGAATTTGCCCCGTTCCTCGTCCGTAAAACCGGCGTTGCGCCTGTTCGCCTTGGGATGGCGCAGGTCAATCTCCTGATGGGCCACGTTCATATCGCCGCAGACGACGACGGGTTTTCGCCCGTCCAGGCCGCTGAGATAGGCGCGGAAAGCGTCATCCCATTCCAGGCGGTAAGGCAGGCGCGCCAATTCCCGCTGGGCGTTCGGCGTATAAACGTTCACCAGGAAAAAATCTGCGAATTCCAGCGTGATCACCCGTCCCTCGCCCTGATGTTCCTCCCGGCCGATATCGTAGGCGACGGCGAGAGGGAGCGTTTTCGTCAGCGCCGCCGTGCCGGAATACCCTTTTTTGCGGGCGCTGTGCCAGAACCCCGTATAACCAGGCCATTCCGCCGCCGCCGCCTCCGTTATCTGCTCCGGCTGCAGCTTCGTCTCCTGTAAACAGAACACGTCGGCCGCCGCCGCCCGGAAAAAATCACCGAAGCCTTTTTTCAGGCAAGCGCGCAAACCGTTGACATTCCAAGAAATCAGTCTCATTAAAGCTCGACCTCGCCCTCAAAAACCTGTTCCGCGCTGCCGACCATGACGACGGCACCGTCCGCTTCGTAACGCACCACCAGCTCGCCGCCCGGCAGTTTGACCGTGATATCCTCGCCCCGCGGGCAATAGCCGTTCTCCACCGCGGCGACGGCCGCCGCGCAGGCTCCGGTGCCGCAAGCCCAGGTCTCCCCGCTGCCGCGCTCCCAGACCCGCATATATAAGGTTCGCTCGTTTATGATCTGGGCGAATTCCGTGTTCACCCGCCGGGGAAAGGCGGCGTGGTACTCAAACATAGGCCCCCAGCGCTCCAGGTCGAGTTCGCCGATGTTCAGGCCGGGGTTCTGCCGGTCGAAAACAACGCACTGCGGGTTGCCGAGAGAGAGGCAAGTCACGGCAAAATCACGCCCGTTCACAGCCAGCGGCCGGGCGATGATCCGCTCCCGCGCGCCCTCCGCCGTTGGCGGCGGGGCGAACAGATCGCCGTGGAGGGTGAAGGCGTCCGGCAAAGCCGGGATCGCGTCCGGGCGGAAATCCGGCCGGCCCATATCCACGCTGGCGTATCGTACTTCCTTATTTTGGGTTAAGAGTTCCAGGCCGCGCACGCCGCTGCTCGTCTCGACCGTCATCCGCATGTTTTTCGGGTGCAGGCCCTTGTCCCAGAGGTATTTGCCGGCGCAGCAGAGTCCGTTGCCGCTCATCCCGCCCTCGCTGCCGTCCTGGTTGTACATGCGGATGGCCGCGTCCGCCCCCGGCAAAGCGGAAGGGCCGATGAGGATGACGCCGTCGCAGCCCACCCCGCGCCGCCGGTCGGACATGCGGACGCTGAGACCGGCGGGATTGGGGGGGACGCCGTCTTTGGCGTGGAAAAACAGGTAATCATTGCCGCAACACTGCATTTTCGTGAATTTCAGGCGCTCAGGCCCGCGTTTATGGTTGATGTCCACCAGCTCGATGCTGTAAGTGGAGTAGCGGCTGCGCAGACAATCGGCCAGGGCGCTCGCCGTGTCCAGGGAAGTCAGGCAGGGTATGCTGCGCTCGACGGCTTTGCGCCTGATGCGGACGCTGTCCCGCTCCGGCAGGCGGCCCTTGGAGGAAGTGGAAATCACATAATCTATTTTGCCGCTCTCGATCAAATCCAGCGCCTGCCAGGCTTTTCCCCGCCCGGCCCCGCCGGCGTCCGTCTCGTGGATTTTCGCCGTCGTCTCAACCTGAAGCCCGGCGGCGCGCAGCACTTGGGCCGTGCCGGCCGTCGCGTACAAAGTGAAATTCAGCTCGTGGAATTTTTTCGCGATAGCGGCTATTTCCGGCTTGTCGGCGTCCCGCACCGTGATGAACACGCCGCCGCGCTTCGTCATCCGGTAGCCGGCCGCGACCAGGCCCTTGTACAGCGCTTCCTCCAAAGTCGGGGCCAAACCGAGGACTTCTCCCGTGGACTTCATCTCCGGGCCGAGATGAGTGTCCACATTGCCCAGTTTTTCAAAGGAAAAAACCGGCACCTTCACCGCCACATACCGGCCCGCCGGCCGCAGTCCCGTTCCCCAGCCCATAGCGGCCAGTTTTTCCCCCAGCATGGCCCGCACGGCCAGCTCCACCAGCGGCACTTCCGTCACCTTGCTCAGATAGGGGATCGTGCGGGACGAGCGCGGGTTGACCTCGATGACGTATAGTTCGCCATCGCTAATTACATACTGGATATTGACGAGACCCTTTGTTTTCAGGGCAAGGGCCAGGCTGCGCGTCGTTTCCACGATGAGGTTGGCCATGTCGTCGCGCAGGTTCCAGGGCGGATAAACGGCGATGGAGTCGCCGGAATGAACGCCGCTGCGCTCGATATGCTCCATGACGCCGGGAATGAGGATGTCCTCGCCGTCGCAAACGGCGTCAACCTCCACTTCGATTCCGGCCAGGTACTGGTCGATCAGCACCGGTTTTTCCGGGTTCTGGGCGAGAATGACCTCCATGTATTCGCGCACGTCCGTCTCGTTGTAGGCGATGATCATGTTTTGTCCGCCCAGCACGTAGGAAGGGCGGAGTAAAACGGGAAATCCCAGCGTAGCCGCCGCTTGCAGCGCTTCGGTCAGGCTGAGGGCGGTAAAACCGCGGGGGCGCTTGATCCCAAGATTTTCCAATAAAGCCTCGAAGCGCGCCCTGTCCTCCGCCTCGTCGATACAGGCGGCCGAAGTGCCGAGGATGGGTATGCCCTGGGCGTCCAGGCTGTGGGTCAGTTTGATGGCGGTCTGGCCGCCGAACGCGACGACGACGGCCTGGGGACGCTCCGTGGCGATGATGTGGCCGACGTCCTCCGGGGTCAGCGGCTCGAAATAGAGACGGTCGGCGGTGTCAAAATCCGTGGACACCGTTTCCGGGTTATTGTTCACGATCACAACGTCGTAGCCCGCTTTTTTCAAGGCCCAGACGCAATGAACCGAAGCGTAGTCGAATTCGATCCCCTGGCCGATGCGGATGGGGCCGGAGCCGAAAACGATCACGCTTCCCTTGCCGCCGGGCTCGCGGGCGGCGATCACTTCCGCCGCTTCGTTTTCCGCGTCGAAGGAAGCGTAAAAATACGGCGTAGCGGCGGCAAACTCCCCGCCGCAGGTGTCCACCATCTTATAGCCGGCCCGGAGCGGGTTTTCCGGGACTTGGCCGGTCAGTTCCGTCAGCGTCCGGTCGAGGTAGCCGCACAGTTTCGCTTCCCGGTAAAGAGCCGGGGTCAGGCCCTCGCGGCTCAGTTTTTCCTCCAGGCGGGCCAGGCGGGCGATTTTGTGTAAAAACCAGGGGTCGATTTGGGTTGCGGCGTGGATTTCCGCGGGAGTGACGCCGCGGGCCAGGGCGGCGAATACGGTAAAAAGGCGCTGGTCGTCGCAGCGGTCAAGCGCCGCCCGCAGCTCGTCCTCCGACAGGGCGGCGAGAGCGGGCAGGCGCAGGGAAGAAAGCGATATTTCCGCGCCGCGCACCGCTTTCATCAGCGCTTCCTCAAAACTCGCCCCGATCGCCATCACTTCGCCCGTCGCTTTCATCTGAGTGCCGAGAGAGCGGCTGCCGTAGATGAATTTGTCAAAAGGCCATTTCGGCAGTTTGACCACCACATAATCGAGCGCCGGTTCAAAACAGGCGTAAGTGCTGCCGGTGACGGCGTTTTTTATCTCGTCCAGCCGGTAGCCGAGTGCGATCTTCGTCGCCACCTTGGCGATCGGATAGCCGGTGGCTTTGGAGGCGAGAGCCGAAGAGCGGGAAACCCGCGGATTGACCTCGATGACGGCGTAGCGGCGACTGTGCGGATGGAGGGCGAACTGGCAGTTGCAGCCTCCTTCCACTTCCAGGGCCGTGATGATGTCCAGGGCGGCGGAGCGCAGCATCTGGTATTCTTTGTCGGCCAAAGTGAGGGCGGGGGCGACGACTATGCTGTCGCCGGTGTGAACGCCCACGGGGTCGAGGTTTTCCATGCTGCAAACCGTGATGACGTTGCCGGCGCCGTCGCGCATGACCTCAAACTCGATTTCCTTCCAGCCGGCGACGGATTTTTCGATCAAAACCTGCCGGATCGGGGAAAGCCGCAGCCCTGTTTCCGCGATTGCGCGCAGTTCGCGCTCGTTGGCCGCTATGCCGCCGCCGCTGCCGCCGAGGGTGAAAGCCGGGCGCACTATGAGGGGATAGCCCGTTTCCGCCGCGAAAGCTGCGGCCGCTTCCACGCCGCTCACGACGCGGGAGGGGATGACGGGCTGGCCGATGCTGATCATCGCGTCTTTGAACAATTGCCTGTCCTCGGCTTTGTCGATCGTCTCCAGCCCGGCGCCGAGCAGCCGGACGCCGCGCGCGGCCAGAAAACCCTCTTTGGCGAGCCGCATGGACAAGGTGAGGCCGTTTTGGCCGCCCAAAGTGGAGAGAATACTGTCGGGCCGCTGGATGTCGATGATGCGTTTCAGCACTTCCGTGGTCAGGGGTTCGATGTAAATATGGTCGGCCATGGCCTGATCCGTCATGATGGTGGCCGGATTGGAATTGACGAGAATGACTTCCGCCCCTTCTTCTTTCAGGGCGCGGCAAGCCTGGGTTCCGGCGTAGTCGAATTCCGCCGCCTGGCCGATGACTATCGGGCCGGAACCGATGAGCAGAACCCGGCGGATGGATTTGTCCCGCGGCATCGCTTAGTCTCCTTCCCGCATCAGCGTCATAAAACGGTCAAATAAAAAGCCCGTATCCAACGGGCCGGCCGAGGCTTCCGGGTGAAACTGGACGGAAAAGGCCGGCGTGTCGCCGTAGTCAATGCCCTCGCAGGTACCGTCGTTCACGTTGAGAAAAGAGACGCGGGCCGAGGGAGGCAAGGTCTCGCTGACCACGGCGTAACCGTGGTTCTGGCTGGTGATATAAACGCGGCCCGTGGGCAGATGGCGGGCCGGCTGATTGGCGCCGCGATGCCCGTATTTGAGCTTGACCGAGCGGGCGCCCCGGCTCAGGGCCAATAACTGATGGCCGAGACAAATGCCGAAAGTGGGGATGGCGTCGGCGGTCAGTTCGCGCAAAGCGGCGATTATAGCGGTGTTTTCCGCCGGGTCGCCCGGCCCGTTCGTCAGCATGAGCCCGTCCGGGCGCAAAGCCCGGACGCGGGCCGCGCTCACGGTGGCGGGCACGGTCAGCACCCGGCAGCCGCGGCGCAGGAGTTCGCGGCGGATGTTTTCCTTGGCCCCCAGATCCCACAGAACCACCAGGGGGCCGTCCGGCGCGCCCTCGGCCGCGCTTGCCGTTTCGGTTCGGCAGGTAACGGCCGCTACGGCGTCAGTGACGCGGAATTCCCGCAGCGCCGCCCATTCCGCCGCCGTCAGCTCCGGGCGGCGGGAGATGCGGGCGTTCATGACGCCGTACTCGCGCACGATGCGCGTCAGGGCGCGCGTGTCAACGCCGCGAAGCCCGATTACCCCGTTTTTTTGCAAAAAACCGGCAAGATCGCCCTCGCTGCGGAAATTGGAAGGCTCGGAACAAATTTCCCGCGCGATATAAGCCCGCAGGGCGAAGCCGCCGCTTTCCATATCCTGGGGGATAACGCCGTAATTGCCTATCAGGGGAAAAGTCTGAATGACGATCTGGCCGTAATAGCTGGGGTCGGTCAAAGTCTCCATGTACCCCGTCATCGCCGTGGTGAACACCAGCTCCCCCGTGGTTTCGCCGGCCGCGCCAAAGGACTTGCCGGGAAAAACCTTTCCGGTGGCCAGAATCAGAAATATAGTTTCGTCCATTTAAGTCCTCTCTCGTTCAATATGAGACCTGACGGCGGGAGCGCCGCCTACGGCGGCCCGCGATCTTTGTTTCCGCAGGGGAAGCCGCCTGCGGCGTCCCGCGGTTCCGCCTCTCCCTGTATATTTTACCATAAAGGCCCGCTCTTGCACAAGGGGGTTTTTCCGCCCGGCTTCCCCGAGAGCGGCCCGCGGCTTCCCGCGCCCCCGGAAATATCGTTGATTTATTCAATAATTTGTATTATAATAATCAATATACGCTCGCCGGCCTGTACTGCTGGGCGGGCGGCGGCGCACGCCCAATCGCGCCGTTCTTGATCTCGCGCTTAGGAGCAGGGAATTTGGATATTATCGGCGTCATAACCGGCTTGTCCCCTCATGTGGCTATCGCCCTTGTCCTGGTAATACTCGCGGCTGGGGCGGCTCTGCCTATTTACAGCCTGTACCGCCAAAAAGGCGGCGCTTTGGTAATCCGCAAAAGACAATTTTTGGCGTTTTTTCTTTTATTTGGCTGGTTTGTGGCGGTGATGGGCCTCACCACTTTCAGCCGGGGGGCTAATTACGGGGGCTGGTTCAATTTCCGTTTGTTCAGCGGCTATGTCAACGCCTGGAACAACTGGTCGCTGGTCGAAGCCCAACTTATCGTTTTTAACATATTGATGTTCACGCCGCTGGGGTTCCTGTTGCCCTTGCTCAGCCGGAAGCTGCGGCGGATTGGGCCGGCGCTGCTTATTTCGCTGGCGGTCACGCTGCTTATCGAGCTGTTCCAGATGCTGAGCCGGCGCGGCATCTTTGAGTTGGACGATATTTTTCACAACACGCTCGGCAGCGTCGCGGGCTGCTTTATCATCACGGCGGTTTTGTCCTGCGCGGAAAAAGGCAAACTGCTTTACAAACCGGTAATGAGGGCGCTCGCCCTCCCCTTGTTGTTGGCGCTGCTTTTTACGGGGGCGGCCATCGTCTACCATACGCAGGAATTTGGAAATATGCCGCTTATCCCCGCCGTGCCGCAAAACATGCAGGGCGTCGTCGTTGAGAGCGCAACCGCATTCCCCGGCGCGGCGTCTCCCGTTCCCATCTACCGCAACAGCCGCGTCCGCAATCTGGACTATATGCGGCAAATGGCGGCGCTGCTGGAAAACTCCTTCGGCTTGCGGCGCGCGAGCGGCGTCCGCATTGACGGCTTCAACCGTTTGATAGAATACCGCGACGGCGGCGGCGCGCAATACTACTATAATTTTTCGCTGACGGACGGAAGCTGGAGCCTGAATCACGAGGGAGACTCAGGCCGTGAACTGTCCCTGCGGGAAACAGAGGAACAAAGCGCCTTTTTTGAAAAATGGCTGGCTGAAAACGGGTTGCTGCCGGCTGGCGCCGTATTCACTTTGCAAAACGGCGACACCTTGCGTTGGGACGCCCCGTTTCAGGATGGATGGCCGCAGGCTGATTATCTGTTAGGGCAAATCATGCTAACTCCGTCCGCGACCGCCGAGATTCCCGCTACCTTGTGGTATTTTATCGCTCAAAACGACTTTGTCCGCATGGCCCCGGTCGTCTCTCCCGCCCAGGCATACGAAAAAGTGTTGGCCGGACGGTTTAAGATGTACAATGACCTGCAGCCGGGCGACCGGATTGAAATTACTGCTTGCGAACTGCAGTATGTCTATGACACAAAAGGATATTACCTGCCCGCCTACTATTTTGAAGGGACGCTAAACGGCGAGCCCTGGAGCTGCGAAGTACCGGGCCGGTAACGCCTTCATCATTGGCCCGATACCCGTATGCGGCAAAAAGCGCGGTTCCCGCAGCCGCCTTTTGCCTGCGCCCCGCGGTCTCCTGCGGCCTCCCGCGCCCCCGGAAATATCGTTGATTTATTCAATAATTTGTATTATAATAATCAATATGCGTCATACGTCATACGTCATGCGTCATGCGTCATGCGTTATACATTGGCGCAAGAGGAGGAGGAGAGAAAGCCGTGGCTGAAAGCAGTTTTACCGAAAGGCTGAAAAGGATAATAAAAGAGCTGGGCGTATCCCAGGCGGAGTTTGCCCGGTCGGTCGGCGTGACGCGCAACTATATGTACTACCTGACAGGCGGCAGGAGGCAATGCTGTTCGCGCTCGCTTGCCATGCTGATCGAGCAGAAATACGGCTATTCCGCCGACTGGCTGTTGTACGGCCGGGAGAGCGATGAGGACTTGGCGAAAAAGATCGCGCAAAAACTCAAAAATCTCGACGCCGAAGCCTTGGAAAACGCTCTGGAATATATTGACAAATTATCCGCGCCCCGGCTCCCATAGGGGCCGCCGGCCCCTATGATAGCATCCTTGGATTGCCACGCCGGCTAAGGCCGGCTCGCAATGACGGAACGGGCCGCCGTAGGGCTGCTGCCTGTGTGCGGCGGCCATGCCCCTAATGGCAGTCCGCTTTAGTACCTTACGGACACGCTTCTACAATAAAAAACAAGAAATCAAGTGAATGTCCGTAAGGTACTAACGCCGCGCCCTGGCGCGGCGCGCGCAGCGTGGACCATATGATAAAACTAAAGCGGAGTGACATGCCCCAAGTTTTGGATTGCGGGCGTCAGTCCGCTTTAGAGACTTTATTTCTAAACTTTTTTATGGTATAATCCTTTCGGGAAAACGCGAGGAGGTAAGTCATGATTTCTTCAAACGATTTCAAAACCGGCGTCACTATCGAACTGGACGGCGTTGTGTTCCAAATCGTGGAGTT
>JAIRRL010000107.1 GCA_031255985.1 Gracilibacteraceae bacterium | reverse complement strand
TAACTATCTGCGTTCCACCGCCGCTTCCAATTGGGGCGGGTTCAGCAGCAAGGAGTTCGACGCGCTGGTGGAAGAGGCGCGCAAAGTGGCCGACGAGAACGAGCGGCGTGATCTTTACGTCCGCGCCGCCGCCATCAACAACGCGGAAGTCATGCACAACGTCCTGGTCTATCAAGGGTACGTCGCCATGTACGGCAAAAAAATTCAGGGCTTTATTCCTCAGGCCAGGGGTTCCGTCCGCGGGTTCCGCGACGTCTCCATTGTCGAATGAATAGCCCGGCGCCCGGCTATGTGAGGAAATGAAACGTTATTTTTTCCGGCGTTTGCTGCAGATAATTCCCGTCGTGTTCGGAATCACGGCGCTGGTGTTTTTCATCATGCGCCTGATTCCGGGCGATCCGGCCCAAGTGCTGCTCGGCACGGACGCGACTCCGGAAGATCTGGCCCGGATGCGCGAAGCGCTGGGGCTAAACGGGAGCGTATGGTCACAGTTTTTGTCTTATATGCGGGGAGCGCTGACCCTGGATTTCGGCGAATCGATTTTTCAAAAAGACGCGGTGTTGGACATTCTGATGAGGAGTTTTCCCGCGACTTTGGAATTATCTGTCTGCGCCATACTCATATCTGTACTGATCGCCGCGCCGCTGGGCGTGGCGGCGGCGCTAAAACGCAACACCTGGATTGATTACGCCGGCATGGCTTTTGCTCAGTTGGGCGCGTCCATGCCGGTGTTCTGGATAGGCGTTTTGCTCATCATGTATTTTTCCGTCCACCTCGGCTGGCTGCCGTCCTTTGGTCGCGGCGACCCGCTTTGGCAGGGTTTTTGGCTGCTCGTAACCACCGGTTCGCCCCAGACGCTGCTCACCAGTCTCAGGCATATCGCCATGCCGGCTTTTTCTTTGGGCGTAATGGGCGCGGCGCTCATCTCCCGCATGATTCGCTCATCCATGCTGGAAGTGCTGGACAGCGACTATATCCGTACAGCCAGGGCCAAGGGGACGCCGGAAAGCATCGTGGTGATGAAACACGCTTTCCGCAACGCTTTGCTGCCTGTGGTTACCACCGTCGGCCTGCAATTCGGGGCGCTGCTGGGCAACGCGATTGTGACAGAGACGGTTTTCGCCTGGCCGGGTATCGGGAGGGTCATAGTCACCGCGATTTCGCAGCGTGATTTTCCCCTTGTGCAGGGCGGCGTCATTTTGATCGCGCTGGCTTTCGCTCTGATAAATATGGCGGTGGATATGCTTTATGCGGTCATAAATCCCAAGATACGAGTTTGAAGGGAGTCGCGCAAGTATGACGGCTGGATTCTGGAAAAAATTGCTGCGCAACAAATCGGCCCTGATCGGCGGCTTCCTGATCGCTATCGTGGTTTTGACCGCTGTTTTCGCCCCGTTGCTTGCTCCGTGCGATCCCTACGAAATGCACATGGACGACCGTTTTGCCGCTCCGAGCGCCGCGCATCCGATGGGTACCGATCAATACGGCCGTGATCTGTTCAGCCGCGTCATATACGGCGCGGTTATCTCGCTCCAGGTGGGTATTATCGCGGTCGGGGTTTCCATGGCCCTGGGGGTGTTTCTCGGTTTGATTTCCGGTTATTTCGGCGGTTGGCTCGACAGGGCGGTCATGATTCTGGTAGACATATTCCTCTCTTTTCCCATTATTTTACTCGCAATAGCTTTTGTGGCGGTTCTGGGGCCAAGTCCCAAGAACGTCATGCTTGCTCTCGGCATGATCTACTGGACGAATTACGCCCGTACCGTGCGGGCCGGCGTACTGGCGGCAAAAGAGGAAGAATACGTATTGGCGGCGCGAACCACCGGGGCCGGTGATTTTCGCGTTATTTTCCTCTACATTTTGCCGAACGTCATGGCTCCTGTTATCGTCATGGCGACGCTGGGTCTGGGCACCGCCATAATAAGCGAGTCTACCCTCAGTTTTTTGGGTTTGGGGATTCAGCCCCCGGCGGCCAGTTGGGGCAGCACGCTGGCCGTAGGCTTGGATCATCTGCACAGCGCTCCCCATATTTCCATCTTTCCCGGTTGCTGCATCATGCTGACGGTGCTGGGTTTCAATCTGTTAGGCAACGGCATCCGCGACGTCGCCGATCCGAAATTGAGCCGCCGCCTGTAGAGGGGCGGGGGCTTAGAGGCGCCTGAGCCGGATGCGATGATAAAGAGGCTTTGATCATGCGTTATGAGAAAAAAGACTTCGCTTTAGCCAAAATATACGCCGCGGCCGTTATGTCAATGAACGAGCTGTACGGCGCGGGTCTGCGCCCCAGCGGCGACATGGTGGCCGACGAGGTGTTTGCGCCGCCGCCTCTCGTCCCCGTCCCGCCGGAGCGGTTCGGTTCCTGGCCGGAAACCGCCGCCCGCTTGCGGGAGATTTACGACGGCTATACCGCTTGCCGTGATGAAAGGCGCGTCGCTTACATGCGAGAGCAGATACTGTCGCTGCTGGCGCTTGGACGCTGGATATTTCAAGCGGACGACGCGCCTTATACCCAAAAGGTGGCGGATTTGCTGCGCGTCGATCCCACCCCGGTCACCGCGCCGGAAATAGAGGCCGACCACCGGGATTTGACTGCTTTGCTCACGGAAAGCGGTTATCGCGGCGATTTGCCGGCGCAAATCCGCGCCTGGCGGGAAGACCATCTGATTCCGGCCCCGGAGCTGGCGGCCGCCGTCGCCGCGCTGCTGACCGAGGCCAAAGAGCGCGCCCTCGCTCTCGGCCTGACCGCCTTGCGGGAAGGCGCGCCGGAAATAGTGATTGTCCGCGGCGTCGCCTACCAGGGCTATTGTGATTTTGACCGCAGGCGCGTCTGTTTGAACGGTGATATCAGCTATACGCGGCCGGGGCTGAAACGACTGATCTGTCACGAGACTTATCCCGGCCACCTGGCTCATATGGAAACGCGCCGCGCCTTGCTCCTTGCGGAGCAAATCCCGCTGGACGCCGCTTTTGTCGTAGTTTGCACGGCCAGCAGTCCTGTGTTTGAGGGTTTGGCTGATAATAGCCCGGACTTTATCGGATGGAACGACACAGGCGCGGATCGCGTCAACACGCTGTATGAGGATATTCGCGCGAAAGCCTGTCTTACCGCTTCATATTTGCTGGGGGAGGAAGGGCGCGACCGGGGCGAGGTCGCGGCCTATCTGAGCCGCGCCGCCTTTGCGGACGCGGACTGGGCGCAGGCTCGCCTGCGCCTGATGTCTTATCCGTTGCGCCGCCCGTTTTTACCCGCCTATTGGCGCGGAAACGAAGCCGTGCGCGCTTTGCGCCTGCGGACGCCTGAGTCGCGTAAAGCTGATTTGATCCGCTATTTATACGAAAACATGCATAGCGTCAATTCTTTGCGCAAATTTGTTTAGGATTGGGAAAGTGAAAAATAACGCGGCCCCTCTGCTGGAAATCAAGGATTTATCCGTCTCTTTCCGAACGGAAAGCGGCCGGGTAAGCGTCGTCCGCGATGTGAATCTCACTTTGGCGGCGGGGGAGATCATCGGTTTGGTCGGCGAATCGGGCAGCGGTAAAAGCGTGCTGTCTTTTGCCGTTATGGGTCTCCTTCCGCCCGGTTCCGGATTTATCGATTCGGGGGAGATATTGTTTGCCGGCCGGAATCTGCCGGCTTTATCGCGCCGGGAGATGAGCGGCGTCCGCGGGCGGGAGATTTCGATGATTTTTCAGGAGCCGATGACTTCCCTGAATCCGGTCTATTCGATCGGCGCTCAACTGGACGAGGTTTTTGTCAATCACGGCGACCGCGACCGGAAGGCCAACCGGAAACGGTCGATAAAACTGCTGGAGCGCGTGGGTATTCCCAGAGCGGCGGAAATAGCGCGAAGTTATCCTCACCAGCTTTCCGGCGGGATGCGGCAGCGGGTGATGATCGCCATGGCGATGGCGCTGAGCCCGAAACTGCTGATCGCCGACGAGCCGACCACCGCGCTGGATGTGACTATTCAGGCGCAGATTTTGCGCTTGATCGAGCAGATGGCGCGCGAGAACGGCACGGCGGTAATTTTTATCAGCCATAATTTGGGAGTGATCGCTCAATTATGCGATGTGGTAGCAGTGATGTATTCCAGCCAAATTGTGGAAATAACCGGCGCGGAGCGACTTTATCAGTCGCCGGCCCATCCTTACACAAAAAGTCTGCTGGAATGTGTCCCTCAAATCGGGATGAGCGGGAAAAGACTCAACAGTATCGAGGGAACAGTGCCTCATCCGGGCGATGAAATCAGCGGCTGCCGTTTTGCGCCGCGCTGCGGCGAGGCGGAAGGGCGCTGCCGCGAACAGGCGCCGGAATTGCGCCGGCTGGCTGAGGGCGTCTGCTGCCGCTGCTGGAAACGATAACAGGGAGGAAACGGCCGTGCTGCTGGAAGTGAACGAGCTGGTAAAACATTTTCCCCTGCCGGGCCGGAACCGCTTTGTCCGGGCTGTGAACGGGGTCAGTTTTGCCGCGGCGCCGGGCCAGACTTTCGGTTTGGTGGGGGAGTCAGGCTGCGGCAAATCCACGCTGGCCCGTCTCATAGTCAGGTTGTATCGGGAAACGGCGGGAACCATTCGCTTCGGCGGCCGGGATATTACAGCTTTGGGCCGGAGAGGGCTGAAAGAGTTCCGCCGCCAGGCGCAGATGGTGTTCCAGGATCCTTACGCTTCGTTGAATCCCCGCATGACGGTGCGTTCGACCTTGATTGACCCGCTGCGCGTTTACCGGGTGGGAACGGCGCGGGAGCGGGAAAAACGGGTGGCTGAACTGCTCGGTCTCGTCGGGTTGGATGAGCGTTACGGGCCGCGTTATCCGCATGAGTTTTCCGGCGGCCAGCGGCAGCGGATCGGCATCGCCAGGGCTTTGGCCCTTAATCCGCGCCTGATTGTTTTGGACGAGCCGGTTTCCGCCCTGGACGTTTCCGTCCAGGCGCAGATATTGAATCTTCTGGTTGATCTGAGAGAAAGACTCGGCCTTACCTATCTGTTTATCTCCCATGACCTCGGCGTGGTGGAATATATGTGCGACCACATCGGCGTCATGTATCTCGGCTGTATCGTGGAAAAAGGCACGCGGGAGGATATATTCCAAAAACGCCGCCATCCGTACACTCAGGCCCTGCTCTCCGCCGTCCCCGCGCCGGGCGGCGCGGTCGGGGAGCAGATCATTCTGGGCGGCGACCCGCCTTCGCCGGCTGACCCGCCGGCCGGCTGTTATTTCAGCCCCCGCTGTCCGCAGGCGGAAGATATTTGCCGCCGGGAAAAGCCGCCTCTAAAAACTTTGAGCGCCACCCACACGGCCGCCTGTCATCTCATCTGAGTCCGGCCGGCTGAACGGGCGGCGGTCGTCTGCGAGAACAGCCGGCGGCGGCGAAATCCGAAGGCGGCGAAAAATTAAAGCAAGAAGGTTTCTGGCAGCAAGTAAAGAAGCAAAGCAAAGAAGCAAAGCAAAGAAGCAACAAATCAAAGAAAGAAGGTTTCCGCATGAAAACACTTGTAAAAACCAAGTATTTGCTGGATTGCACCGGCAGTGATCCCATCCCCGGCGGCTGGTTTACTTTTGCCGACGGAGTCATCCTCAGCGTCGGCCGGCCGGGAGAACCGGCGCCGCCGGCGGCCGGCGCGGACGAAGTTTTGGATTTCGCCGATGATTTTGTCATGCCCGGCTTGATCGACGCTCATATTCATTTGGGCCTGAGCCATATCGACGATATCGAGCCGATGACGGTAAACGAGCAGATGGCCCAGCCGCCGCAGGTCAAAATCTGCAAAGCCGCGATGTATCTGCGACAGCACTTGCGGGCCGGAGTTACCACTGTGCGCGGTATGGGCGAGGAACATTATATCGATATCTTTCTGGCCAGGGCCGTAGCGGAAGGGTATGTCGAAGGCCCGCGCATCATTCCCGCCGGTAACGGGATCAAAGCTTCGCACGGTCAGGGGCAGGTAGGTCTCAGCGCCGCCGACGGGCCGGAGGAAGTGCGCCGGGCCTGTCGGGAAAACCTGGCCAGGGGGGCGGAACTGCTCAAGATTTTCGTCAGCGGCGGCGTGGTCAGCGGCAAAGGCGGACTGCAGGCCACGACTTACACCCCGGCGGAAATCCGGGTGGCGGTGGAAGAAGCGGCGGCGCTGGATAAATATGTAGCCGCGCACGTTCACGGCGGCCCCGGTTTGGATATGTGCATTGACGTCGGCGTCCGCTCTTTGGAACACGCCAGCGTCGCCACCGACGCTCAAATCGAGAAAATTCTCAAAGCCGGCCTTTGGGTGACGGGAACTTTTTCTCCCGCCTTTCACCCGCGGGGCGTTCGCTTCCTGAGCGCGGAACAAAAAGAGCGGCTGGTTGCGGTCAAAGAGATATTTATGGAAACATTTTCCAAATTCGTTGCCCTCGGCGCCAATCTCAGTTTTGGCACGGACGGCGTTCACGGCGCGCTGGCTTTTGAAGCCCAGACCATCGCCAAATGCGGCGCGGACAATATGCGGGCGATCCTCTATATAACCCGCGACGCGGCCAAAGCCTGCCGGCGGGAGGATGAGATCGGCGTCATCGCTCCCGGCAAATACGCGGATTTTATCACTTTGGCCGGAAATCCGCTGGAAAAACTGGAAAATCTCACGGCGGTGCGCTCCGTCTGTATAGGCGGGGCGGTCAAAATCCGGCCGGAACAAAACGAAGGGCGCGGTAAAGCATGAATACTCTGGTCAAGGCGGGCTGGCTGCACACCTGTACCGGCGCGCCTCCCGTCCGGGACGGCTGGTTTTTGTTTGAAGGGGAGCGTTTTACGGCGGTGGGAGCGCCGGGTGAACCATGCCCGCCGGCCGGGGTCACGCTGGATTTTTCCGGCCGGAGCGTCATGCCCGGCCTCATCGACGGACACACTCATTTCAGTCTGAGCCACGCCGACGAGATAGATCCCATGCCCGTAATGCGACAATTGCAAGAGCCGGGGCCGCGCAAAATCTGCAAGGCCGTCATGTACGCCGGCGAGCATTTGCGGGCGGGGGTGACTACCGTGCGCGGCATGGGCGAGGACGATTTCATTGATTTTGACCTGAAAGCCGCGATTGACGCCGGGTATATCGCCGGCCCCCGCGTCATTCCGGCCGGCGCCTTTATTTCCCCCACGCACGGCCACGGTCAGACGGGGCAGACGGTGTCGGACGGCGTGGAAGGCACGCGCAAAAACTGCCGCCTCAACCTGGCCAAAGGAGCCGAACTGCTGAAGGTTTTCGGCAGCGGCGGCGTGGTCAGCGGTCAGGCCGGTCTGAGCCGCTGCACGGCCACGCCGGCTGAACTGCGCGCGGCGGTGGAGGAAGCGGCCGCTCTGGGCAAATATGTAGCCGCCCATGTTCACGGCGGCCCCGGTATGGATTTATGTTTGGCAGCCGGCGTCCGCAGCTTGGAACACGCGACTTTATGCACTGACGAGCAGATTGAGCGGATCGCGGCGGCCGGAGCCTGGGTGACGGTCACTTTCAGCCCTCTGTCCCATCCGGCCGGTCTCCGCAATCTTGATCCGCGCACGCAGAGCCGCTTGGATTCCGTACGTCGGACTTATTACGCGGTCGTGGGCAAGATGTTGGCCCGCGGCGTCAATATGTGCCTGGGGACGGACGGCGTTCACGGCGCCATGTGGTTTGAAGCGGCGGAAATGGAAAAATGCGGCGCCGGCAAACAGCAATGCCTGGAGTTCATCACCCGGCGCGCCGCCGAAGCCTGTCGGCGGGAAAAGGAAATCGGCTCCATTGCCGCCGGGAAATACGCGGATTTTATTGTTCTGCGCCAAAATCCACTCGACGACCTGGCCCATCTGCGTTCGCCCCTCGCGGTTTACATGGGCGGCCTGAAAGAATCTGAAAGGATGAACCGGGCGTGAGCAAGAGCAAGTTGACGGCAATAGAGGAAAAACTGCGTCTGACCCCGGACGATCCGCGGCTTTGGCTGGCAAAAGGACTGGAGCTGACGGCGCTGAACAGTCATTACGAGGCGGTTGAGGCCTATTCCTGGGGGCTTTATTGGGATGGGAACCAGGCGGAGTTGCTTTTAGCCCGCGGCCGCCGCTATATTTCCCTGCGGCGCTGGCCTGAAGCGCTGGCTGATCTTGCCGCCGCCGCCCGGCTTGAGCCGGAAAAATTTGACAATTGGTACTATCAGGGCGTGACCTTGGCCTTGCTTGGCGATTATCAAAAAGCCGCCGCCGCTTTTGAGCTGTGTTTGCCCATAGCGCGGGCCGGAGACGAAAGCTATTTGTCGCCGGCGGCAGTCTGGCTCTGGTTGCTGTATACGCGATTGGGGCGGCGGGAGGAAGCGGCGGCGGCCGTGGCCCAAGTGACGCCGGAGACGAAGGAGTTGACGCCGGCGCCGTCATATAAAAAAATTGCCTTACTCTACAAAGGCGCCGCCGCGCCGGATGATTTTATTGACGAGAGCCAGTTGACCAGTGATGACCCGCGCGCGCTGCTTTACTATATCACGGAGACTTACCATCTTGCCAATTATTATTATGCCAATGGAAATGTGGAGACCTCGAACGAGCTGCTGCGCAAACTGAAACTGATAGACAAGCATAATTACGCCTTCGCCTACATGCTGGCGCGGCAGGATATGGAACGCCGGGGACTGTAGCGTCGCCGCCCGGAGCGCGCCGGTCGCCGCCGGCTCAGATATCCGGTATTTCCCGCGCCCGGCCGCCCGCGCTCTCTATACGGAGGATTATATCGGCAAAATGCTCTAATTTCTCCATATAATAGTAAGCCTTCCAGGGTTCATCCGCCCAGGTCACAGCCCCGTGATTGGCCAATAAAACGCCGTTATGCGTCCGGGCGTAGGGGGCGGCGCTTTCAGCCGCGCCGGGCGAGCCGGGCGGGGCGTAGGGGGCGAGCGGAACCGGCCCAAGCGTCAGCAGGACTTCGGGCAAAACCGGGAGTTCCAGCGAGCGGCCCATACAGGCCAGCGCCGTCGCCGCCGGCGGATGAGCGTGGACGATCGCCCGCGCGGCGGGATTTTCCCGGTATACGCGCAAGTGGAGAGCGGATTCGGAAGAAGGGGTACCTCCCCCCTCCGTGGCGCGGCCATCCTTGTCCAGGCCGACCAGCGTCTCTTCCGTCAGAAAACCTTTATTGACGCCGGCCGGCGTTATCCAAATAACCGCGCCGTCCCCGCCGTCCGCGCGGCAGGATATATTGCCGTCGTAAGCCGCGATCAGGCGGCGGGAATAAAGCCGCCGCCCGATCTCTACAATTGTGCGTTTAATTTCGTTTGTCATGCGCCGTCTCCTTATGATTATTTCAGACCCTGTCCTGTTCCCGCGCCGCGCGCAGGACGGCTTGGATTTTCCCCGCGTCTTTAATCCCCGGCGCGCTTTCCGCGCCCGTCATGATGTCGATAAACCCGGCGCCGGTCGCGGCAAGCAAACGGCGGACATTGTCCGCCGTAACGCCGCCCGCCAGAATCAGCGGCAGCTCACTCAAGGCCGCCACGCGCCGAAACAGCGCCGCGTCCGCCGCGCCGCCGGACGCGGCGGACTCAGGCGCGCGCGGATCAAGCAGCAGGGCGGCGGCGCCGGAAGCCGCGTAAGCCCGGATGGCCCCGGCCTCCATGTCGGGAAAAACAGCCCGGATCAATTTTATCCCCTCCCGCCGCAGGGCGGCGGCGATAACGCCTGTCTCCGCCGCGGTTTCCCGGTGATGAAGCTGGACGAAAGCCGGCCGCAGCCGCCGCGCCAGCTCGACGACCGCCGCCGGCTTGCCGCCGGTGACGACGCAGGTGCGCCCCGGCGCCAGGCGATTGGCTGCCGCCAGCAGCGCCTCCGCCTCCGCCCGCTTGAGATTCCAGGGCACGGGGACGGGGTATTCGGCGACAAAACCCAGGTAATCCGCGCCGAGACGCAGGCAGAGCGCGGCGTCTTCCATGCTTTTCAGTCCACAGATTTTTACCCTCGTTCTCACGCCCGCTCCGCCGGTTCCGCCCGCCCGGCCCCCTCCGCCCGCGCCGCCGGTTCCGCCGGCATTGCCCGCTGCATGGCGTCGTATAAAGCCCCCATATCGGCGGCCAGCCAGAGAGCGGAACCGACCAGCGCCGCGTCCGCGCCGGCCTGCGCCGCGGCGCGGACGTCCGCCGGCGTCTGCAGGCCGCTCTCGCTCACGAGCAAAGCGCCCGGCGGCGCCAGGGGCGCCAGGCGCTTTGTGCGCGCGACCGCGCCGTCGTCTGTTTCCAGGCGGCGGATGTCACGGTTGTTAATGCCGATCAGCCGCGCTCCCAGGCGGGCGGCCAGGGCTAATTCGTCTTCCGTATGCGTCTCCACCAGCGCCGTCAGCCCCAGTTCCCGCGCCGCGGCGAAAAGCTCCGCCAGGGCCGGCGGCGCCAGCAGGGCGCAGATAAGCAGGACGGCGGCGGCGCCCGCTTCTTTGCTCTGACGCAAATCCTCCCGCTCGCGGATAAAATCTTTGCGCAAAACGGGGAGACCGGCGGCGGCCGTTTCCTCCAGCAAGCGGAGCGAGCCGCCGAAGGAGGCGTTTTCCGTGACGACGGAAAGCGCCGGGGCGCCGAGAGCCTTGAATTCCAGCGCCGTCCGCCCGGCGGCGCGACCGCGCGTCAGGTCGCCTTCTTTGGGTGAGCGGACTTTGAAATCGGGAATAACGGGAATGAAGCCGGCTTGCCGCCGCGCTCTCACGGCGGTGAGCAAGCCTTCCTCTTTTTCAGTTTTGGCCGCCGTCATTTAAACCGCCTTGGCCGTAGCGGGAAACGAGCGGGACATCTCGCGCAGTTCGCTCAGTTTGCGCCGGGCCGCTCCGCTGGCGATCAGTTCGTC
>JAIRRL010000105.1 GCA_031255985.1 Gracilibacteraceae bacterium | reverse complement strand
ACCGGCGTCGTCGTCGCCGCCGCTTCGCCGTCCCGCATAAAGGCCGCCGCGCCGGGGATGAGATCAGGCCGGCGTAAAAATGTCCGCCGCAGGCTTTCTTTCCGCCGCCAGCGGGCGATGGCGGCGTGATGGCCGGACAGGAGTATCTCCGGCGCCGCCAGACCGGCAAAAACCGGCGGCCGCGTGTAATGCGGATGTTCCAGCCAACCGTCGCCGGCGTGGGAGTCGGCTCGGGCGGCGTCTTCTCTGCCCAAGACCCCAGGCGCCAAGCGGGCGACCGCGTCCGTCAGCACCAGGGCCGCCAGTTCGCCCCCGGTCAGCACATAGTCGCCGATGGATATTTCCTCATCCGCCAAAGCGCGGATGCGTTCGTCAAATCCTTCGTAGTGACCGCAAAACAGCACCAATTCGTCATAAGCGGCCAAGGCGGCGGCCCGGCGCTGAGTAAAAACTTCACCCTGGGGCGTGAGCAGCACCGTCCGTCTGCTTCCTACAGGCGGCGGCAGCGAGGCGACCGCGGCGTAGAACGGCTCCGGTTTCAGCACCATGCCGCCGCCGCCGCCATAAGGGGCGTCGTCAACGTTTTTATGTCTGCTCACGGCAAACCGGCGGAAATTGATCAGTTCAAAGGTAATGAGACCGGCGTCTTTTCCTCTTTTCAGGATACTGAGTTCCACCGGCGCGAACATCTCCGGAAATAAGGTAAAAATTGTAAATTTCATCGCAAACCTTTCTCACCTCAAGCTTTTTAGCGCAAACCGGGCGGCAAATCGACGTCCATGCGCCGTCCCGGCACGTCAACCCGGCGCACCACTGTTTTCAGGGCCGGCACACATATCTCGCCCCCTGTTCCCCGCACTATGTAAACATCGTTGGCGCCGGTAGCCAGGATCCGCTCCAGTTTTCCCAGCCAAACGCCGTTATCGTAGACATCCATGCCTTCCAACTCATAATAGTGCCAGCGGCCGGGCGGCAGCGGCGTCGATTGGGCGCGCGGCGCCCGCACCTCGAAACCGCGGCGGCAGGCCGCCGCTTCCACGCTGTCTATCCCGGCCAGAGTCAGATAAGCCATTTTGCCGTCCACCCGCGCCCGCAGGAGAGCGCGGACTTCATCTGTACCCCCGCCGCGCAGGATAACTTCCGTGAGCGCCAAAAAACGCTGCGGATCGTCTGTCAGCGGATATACTTTTAATTCACCCTTCAGACCAACCGGTTTTAATACCTCGCCTATAAGAACCGTTTCTTCCCGCTCTTTGCCCATGGCCGCCCGCGCCGTCCTCCTTCTCCGCCACAGCGGACGCGGAAAACCCGGCGCCGCCTGGGCGCCGGGTTTTCCCTCGCTGCGATATTACAGATCAAAAATTTTCGTGGGATTCATCCGGTTGATTGGGTCAAAAGCCCGTTTGATTTTACGGAAAGCGCCCATAGTCACCGGTTCGTACTCGTTGGTCAGGAGAGGCTTCTTTAAAAGCCCCACGCCGTGTTCGCCGCTCATCGTGCCGCCGAGTTCCAGGGCCATATTCACCAAAGCGGCTTCGGCCTTATGCACACGCTCGCTTTGCTCCTTGTTCCTCTGATCAAAAAGAACAAGCGGATGGAAATTGCCGTCGCCGGCGTGGGCCAGAATACCGATGTCGAGATCGTAATCTTTGGAGGTTTTCACAATACCGGCCACGGCCTGCGGGAATTCGGAACGGGGCACCGTGATATCCTGCATGGAATAAGACGGCGCTCTGTGAGCCACGGAACCGATCGCCACGCGGCGGGCCAGCCAGCAAGCGTCTACCTCGGCCGCGGTCGTCGCGATTTTGAACTGCTTGGGTTTGGCTTTTTCTACCACTTTCGTGATCGTTTGCACCTGATCGTCCAAATCGCCATAAGCCGGGCCGTCCACTTCAATGATCAGCATGGCGCCCGCGTCGCGGGGCAGGCCCGCGCCTGTGGCGTCTTCCGCCGTGTTGATGATGAGATTGTCCATCATCTCCAAAGTGGTAGGCACAATGCCCGCCGCTACGATATCGGCCACGGACTGAGCCGCGTCCACCGGTTCGTTGTAAAAAGCCAGCATCGTGCGTTTGGCCGCCGGAATCGGCTCGATCCGGATGGCAAATTTTGTCATATAGCCAAGGGTGCCTTCAGAGCCGCACATCATGCGCGTGATGTCGTAGAACGGCTCGCTGCAGTAGTCGCGGCCGCCGACCCAGCGCACTTTGCCGTCGGAAGTGACAAATTCCATGCCGTAAATATAATCGCGGGTTACGCCGTATTTGAAGCATTTGGGGCCGCCGGAGCACTCGCCCACGTTGCCGCCCATAGTTGAGGCTTTATAACTGGCCGGATCCGGCGGGTAATAATAGCCGTATTTAGCTAACATTTCCTGAATATCATAGTTGACGACTCCAGGTTCGATGATAGCCACATAGTTGTCAAGATCGACTTCAAGAACTTTTTTCATGCGGCAGCAATTCATAATGATACAGTTATCCACCGGTATCGTGCCGCCGCTCTCGTTCGTGCCCGCGCCGCGCGGGACGATGTTCACGCCTGTGGCGCGGCAGTAGTTAACTATATCTACTACTTCCTGCGTTGATTCCGGGAACACCACGGCGCGCGGTACGCCGAAAAGCAGCGTAGCGTCATAGCCGTAAGCGTACATGGCTACCCGGCCGGTTACCACGTCCTGTTCGCCGGCAATATTGATCAGAGCCTCCACGAGCGTGTTCTGATCTGTTTTGAGTTCAGCCGTCATGTTGATCCCTCCTTCTTTCAGTTAATAATACTAAAACCTGACACCGGGGGCCAGAATTCCTTTCGGGTCGAATTCTTTGCGAATATTACGCAACAACTGGGTGATGCTGTCAAACATCGCTTTATCGCTGTATTCATCGCAACGCAGTTTGCTGCCCAGAAGTCCGGACACGTTGCCGCCCAGCTGCATGGCCGCTTTGTTCAGCTTGACCGCGTCCTCTTCCGGATTGGCGGAGGCTACGGTTATTTTGCCGAGCTGGGCCTCAATGAGCGTGAACTCATTCTCGGTCAGAGGACCTACCACGCCCTGAGCTGCGTCCAGTCCCTTGATAATATTGGAAGCTCCCACCGTGAACCGGACTTTGTTGTCGCTCAGGTTCACCGCCTCGCGGGCTTTGAGCCATCCCAATTCCGTCGCCGCGTACTCTTTCGGGTCGGTGATGATTTTTGTCGTCGTCGCGCCGGCGATCTTTAATTCCGCTTCCACAATTTTGGCGTATTCAACATTGGCTTTCGGGAATTCCTCAATGTCCACAAAAGCCACCGCGCCTTTCGCGCCGCTCAGAATGTTCTGGCCCAGCTTGGCCGTGATCGCGTTTTCCCGCGTCACAAACAGGCGGCGTTTCTGAATGGAGAGGAAAGCTTTCGCCGCCGCCGCGATGTTGGGCATATCAGCCACGACGGCGCTCTTGCACACGGGGGCCGGCAGAAGTTTGGTGAGGATCTTGGTGAGGATGCCCAGCGTAGCCCGCGAACCGGAAACGAAGTGGATGAGATCAAGACCGGAAACGCATTTAATGCATTTGCTGCCGATCTTCATGGTCTCGCCGGTTGGCAGCACCATCTCGTAGGCGATGATATAAGTGCGCGGAGGCATATACTTGAAGGATTTGGAGTCGGGATCGCCGACGCCGAAGCAGCCGCCCACGGAACTGGAGCCGACCGCATAAGGCTCCGGCGGGAAATACAGACCTTCCTTCAACAGACTGTCGCAGAATTCCTTGTGCGATAATCCCGGCTGCACCCAGCAGGTCAGGTTGTTGCGGTCTATTTCCAGGATTTTGTTCATGCGTTTCATGACGATGGCGACGCCGCCGCCCAAACCGGCCGTATCCACAACCGCGCCGCCAACGTTGAGTTTGACGCCGGCTTCCGCGGCGATTTTGACAATGGCGGCTACATCCTCGCCGCTTCCCGGACAGGCCACCGCGGCCGGCTGTTCGTTGCCCCGCAGATATTTCGCCATATCTTTCGTGACTACGTTATCGGCGCCGATCGCTTTTATTAATTGCTCCACGATTTGACTCATTTACTACCCGCCTTTCGTTATTAGAATCTGTCACGCGCCAAACGGTTCAATCGCCCGCGCGCGACGCCGCGAGACTTGATTTGTCCGTCAGTCGCGCAGGGCTTCCGCCAGCACGTCCGCGACATGTTTTACCGGTACTTTCGAGCCTTTCAGTTTCAGGCCGCTGTTGATTTTCAGCATACATGCCGGGCAGCTGGTGGCGACAGTCTCCGCGCCGCTGTTGATGATATTGCTCGCTTTGTCCGCGGTTATCTTGGTCGAGAGTTCCTGATAGAACACCATGACCAGACCGGCGGCGCCACAGCAGCGGTTTGCCTCAAACATTTCGTTGAACTTGAGCCGCGGTACGCTCTTGAGCAATTTGCGCGGTTCTTCGGTCACTTTCAGATAACGAACCAGGTGACATGGGTCGTGATAGGTGACGATCTGCGGCGAATCGCTGTGCAGCTTGTCCTCAATACCGAGAGAGCTGACCAGTTCAGAAAATTCAAACACTTTGGCGGCAAAAGCCTTGACTATCGGCAGGTAAGCGGCGTCTTCGTGGAACAATTCCAACATTTCTTTTTTGAGCATGGAAGCGCAAGAACCGCAGGCCGTAACAATCGTGTCGTACTTGCCAAAAGCGGAGATAATTTTTTTCGCCTGCGCCCGCGCGGCCTCGAAATCGCCGTAAACATACTGAGGCAGGCCGCAACAGGGCTGCTCGCGCGGAATCGTAACTTCGCAGCCCGCTTTTGTCAGCACTTTCACCACGGAATGGGCGGTGGAAACAAAAGCGTAGTTCATGAAACATCCGACGAAAAAGGCTACTTTCTTTTTCGGGGCGGCTACCGTCACAACCTCCGGCGTCTGGGTTACAAACGGATTGCTGGAACTCGGCATCGTGTATACGTCGATACCGCGGAAAAATTGCATACCGTCAAGACGGCGCAAAGCGTTTTTGCCGAAGCCGTCAAAGAAATTAAAACCGAATTTCAGGCGGCCGGGCTTGGTCATGCTACTAAGGATAAGAGACTTCAAGAACGGACGGACTCCCTTTTTCAGCTTGTAGTCGCGACGGGCGGCCAGCACCAGTTCATGCGTTTTCACGCCGCTGGGGCAGGCAATGGCGCATTCGCCGCACAACAGACAGCTGTTGATCACATTTTCGTAATCATGATCAGATTCGATTTTGCCGTCAGCCAGTGCTTTGATCAACTGCACCCTGCCTCTGGCCACAAAGAATTCCGCCCCGTCTTTCTTGTAGGTCTTACAGGCACCGTGACAGAAACCGCAGCGTCCGCAGGTATTCAGCTTTTCATAGATGTCAGCCAGAATATCCCCCACTTCAATTCCCCCTTCTCGCCTTCATTTCAGGCCAATAGTAGTGTTACTGTGACGGAAAGTTACTTACTCCATATTATAGCCCAGAAGTAAGCTTGTTTACAAGACTTTTTTCTACAAAATTTTCGGAAAAATATTAACGCTGGCATTTGCGCCCATTTTGCGGCGAAGCGGATTTTTGCGCCAAAGGAAGTTCAGTTCAACATCGGGGGGCGGCGGGACGACCGTCGCGCATGGCGCAGGCGGTTTCCGCTTCTTCGACAATTTTCGCGCTGGTCATGCCGAAAAACTCCTGAATGTCCTCATAGGAAGCGCAAATGCCAAATATATCCTGCGAACCGATCGCCCGCACCGGAACCGGGCAGCGGGCGGCCAGAAATTCCGCCACGGCGCCGCCCATCCCGCCGCAAACGCTGTGTTCTTCCGCCGTTGCCACGGCGCGGGTTTTGCGGGCGGAAGCCAGGAGGATTTCTTCGTCCAGCGGCTTAATCGTATGCAAATTGATCACTTCCGCCTCCAGGCCGCGGGCGGCCAGCTCTGCCGCCGCCTCCAGCGCCTTGGCCGTCATACAGCCGCAGGCGACTATCGTCACGTCTTGGCCGGGGCGGCAAATGTTCGCCCGGCCAAGGACAAAGGGATCGTCCTCCCGCGTGACGACCGGCGTGGGCATACGGCCTACGCGCATATAAGCCGGGCCGGCGTAAGCGGCCAGCGCCCGCGTGGCTTTCCGCGTTTCTATGGCGTCGGCCGGTTCCAGGACAAGGAGACCGGGAATAACCCTGGCCAGAGCGATGTCCTCCAAAGGCAAATGGGTGGGGCCGTCTTTGCCGGAGGAAGCGCCGATATTGTGGCCGACGATTTTGACGTTCTGGCGGGAATAACATATCGACAGACGAAGCTGCTCCCAGCCGTTGCCCAGGAGAAAATTCGCGTAAGCGTTGACAAACGGGATTTTGCCGGCCAGGGCGAATCCGGCGCCTGTCGCCATGATATCCGATTCGGCTATTCCCAGGTCAAAAAAACGGTCGGGGAACGCTTCCTTAAAAAGCGAGGTCATCGAGGCTTTTGCCACGTCGGCGTCCAGGACGACGATATCGTCGTTCTCCCGTCCCAGTTCCACCAAAGCGCGGCCATATGCTTCCCTGGGCGCGATCTTCATAAATCACTCAACTCCTTCAGCGCGAGCGCGCATTCCCGGTCGTTTGGCGCCGCCGCGTGCCAGCCGACTTCTCCTTCCATAAAGGAAACGCCTTTGCCCTTGATAGTGTGGGCGATAAGCACGGTTGGCCCTTCCCGCCAAGCGCGCGCCTCGGCGAGAGCGTCGTAAATTTCACTCAGTTCGTGTCCGTTGATTTCCAGCGCCCGCCAGCCAAAACGGTCCCATTTTCCCCGCAAGTCGCCGAGAGTTTTGACTTCGTCCAGCGAACCGTCCAGTTGGAGTTTGTTGTAGTCAACGATGGCGCAGACGCTGGCCAGCCGGTAATGGGCCGCCGTCATCATCGCCTCCCAGACTTGCCCCTCATGCAGTTCGCCGTCGCCGAGCATGACATAGGCGCGCTGGTCTGTTCCGTTCAGGCGCGCGGCCAGCGCCGCGCCGTTGGCGACGGAGAGACCCTGGCCCAGAGAACCGGAAGCGATATCTACCCCCGGAGTCAGTTCGCAGCTCGGATAAGCCGGCAAACGCCCGGTTTTGGCGCGGAAATCTGTAATTTCCCGCGGATCGAGAAAGCCTTTTTCCATGAGGACGGCGTACAGCGCGGGGACGGCGTGCCCCTTGGAGAGGAAAAAGAAGTCCCGGTCGCGCCGGCGCGGGTTTTGCGGGTCAACGCGCATGAACCCTTCGTATAACACCGCGATTAAATCAGTGGCGGAGAGACAGCCGCCGGGGTGGCCGCCGCCGGCCATATGCGTCATCCTGATAATGGAGCGGCGCATGTTTTTTGCGGTTCGCGCCGCCGCCGCCAAAATCTGTTCCTTATTATCCATATCTGCATCAACCTCACATTTTGCCGCGCGGGCCGCCGTGCGGGCCGCTATGCAAATCATTATAACATATCGGGCCGCGGATGTCAGCCGCCGCATGGACGATATAAATGTCAACCAAATATGCATAAATGGTTGACATTTGTTGTTTTACCCGTTATTATATGTTAATACAAAAGCTTCCGCCGGAGAGAGAATGGATCCGGCGGGAGAAGTTTCGAGGCTCAATAGAGGTTCAAAGGAGGCTGAGACGGTGAAATTACGGGAAAAAACATTGCTGGCTCTCTGCGCCGCCGCCGGAAATTATATATCGGGCGAAGCGCTGGCGGAGAAATTCGGCGTCAGCCGCGGCGCTATCTGGAAATGCGTGACCCGCTTAAAAAACGATGGCCATGTGATTGAAGCGGCGCCTAAAAAAGGCTATCGTCTGACGGCCGGAGTTTTGTCCGCTCAGGCGGTGATGGCGCCGCTGCGGGGGGCGGCGCAAAAATGCCGGGTTTTTTACTATGAAACGGTTGACTCCACCAATCAGCTGTTGAAAAAAATGGCGGAAGACGGCGCGCCTGAGGGCGCGGTCGTGGTCGCCAACGCCCAGACGCGGGGGCGGGGCCAGCGGGAGCGAGGTTTTTTCTCGCCGGAAGGCACGGGACTTTATATCAGCGTCTTGCTGCGCCAATCGCTCTGTTTTTCACAGAGACGCTATCTCGCCGCCTCGGCGGCGGTGGCGGCGGCGGAAGCCGTCCGGGAAGTCTGCGGCCTGAACATCGGCCTTAAATGGGTGAACGACCTCTGGCTGGGCGACCGCAAAGTCGGCGGCATCCTGACTGAAGGCTCGCTGGAGTATGAATCCGGTCATGCTGCTTACGCCGTATTGGGTTTTGGCCTGAACGTGCTGCCGCCGGCGGCGGGATTTCCCTCCGAACTGGCCGGCGCGGCCTCGTCTCTGTATCATCCGGGCGCCCTTCCGGCAAGCGATATACGGGGCAGGCTGGCGGCCGAATTTTTATCCGGTCTTTTTCTCCATTGCGGCCAGTTAAAAGAAAAGAAATTCCTGCCCGCCTACCGGCGCCTGTCCTGCCTGCCGGGACGCCGGGTGACCTGCAGCGGCGGCGGGCGCGTTTTTACAGCGAAGGCCGTGGGTATAGACGATGAGGCGCGCCTGGTCGTGCGGCTGGACGACGGGCGCGAGGAAGCCTTGACCATGGGCGAAGTGCGGGTCGTGCCGGAGAAACGCCATGAATAGGGGCGGGCGGCGTTTGCACCACGGTTATATTATTGTTTTGACGGGGATATTGATTTACATCGGTTCCAACGGTTTCGGCCGCTACAGTTACACGCTCATCCTGCCCGCGATGCGGGACGCGCTGGGGCTTAATCATACGGAGCTCGGTCTGATCGCGGGCGGCAACTCGCTGGCTTATATGATATTCGCGCCGCTCTGCGGCTATCTGTGTCTGCGCTGGGGAACGCGGCGCGTGGTCGGTGTTTCCATGCTGCTCGTCGGCGTTTCCATGCTGCTTGTCGGTATGGTCGGCGTATTCTGGCTGATATTGCCGCTCAGATTCCTGGCGGGCGCCGGCAACGCCGGCAGTCAGACGCCGGCGCTCAGTCTGACTTCGGCCTGGTTCAACCCGTCCCGGCGGGGGCTGGCCACCGGTATTATGTATAGCGGCCTGGGCATCGGTCTCATGATCAGTGGTTTTGTCACGCCGCGCCTTCTGGCTCTCCAGCCGGAGTCCGGCTGGCGGCTGTGCTGGGAATTTTTGGGCGCCGCAGTCGTCGTGCTGGGAGTGATAAGTTTTGTTCTATTGCGGGACAATCCGGCGGCCATGGGCCTTGAGCCGCTGGGCCCCAAATCCGCCAGCCCCCAGAGCGATTTGACGGCGGCCGCCGGAGCGGGCATAAAAAGCGCCGCCGCCGTCTATCGCTCCCCGTTTCTGTGGCGGCTGGGCCTGTCATATTTTCTTTTCGGTTTTGCCAATCTCATGTTTTTCACTTTTCTGACCGCCGCTCTTATCGGTGAAAAAGGGTTCAGCCCAGAGAGCGCGGGACAGCTGCTGGCTCTGGACGGTTTGCTCAGTCTCGTCGGCGCTTTGCTTTGGGGGGCGCTTTCCGACCGCATCCGGCGGAACTGGGCGCTGGCCGCCGCTCTGGCCCTGGCCGCCGTGTCTTATGTCTTGTTTGCCTTTGGACAAAGCCTGCCGATCCTGATCGTAGCGGAAATCATCAAATGCCTGAGCGTCGGCGGCACGGCCACTCTGGTTTTAAGTCTGGCGGCTGAACACACCGGCCCTCTGACGGCCGCGGCGGGCATGGGGCTGGTGACGACCTTTCTGGGACTTGGGCAGACTTTCGGCCCGCCGTCGGGCGGGTTTATCATTGACCAAACCGGGGCTTACTGGCCCATGCTGCTGGCAGCGGCGGCGCTGACCGCGCTGGCGGCAGTGAATCTGCCGCTCAAAATCTTTACCGGCTCCCGCCGTTCCGGCTAAAAAAACGCCCTCGCGGGTTCAAGTCCCACGGGGGCGCGTCGCATTGACGGGTACGCCTATGTTACATCATTACAGCGTTTGAATTCTGGTCGGAGCGACAAGACTTGAACTTGCGGCCTCTACCACCCCAAGGTAGCGCTCTAGCCAAACTGAGCTACGCCCCGACGCCTGTACTAATTTACCACAGTACCGGTAAAAAAGCAAGAGGGTGGGAAAGAAATCCGTAAATCTCCCGCGCGCCCGGCGAAAAATCCCGCGCAAAGCGCAGGCAATAGGGGAGGGGCGCGGCTGTTAATCCGCGATCAGAACCGCGCCGGCCGCCCGGCCGCTCCAACCCTGCCAGCGACAGTCCGCCAAATCGCGCCATAATTCCCCTATGGCCGGCGTTATTTCTTCCCCCGCCATTATGAGCGGGATTCCCGGCGGATAGACCGAGACCGTCTCGCCGGCGATATGACCGGCGGCTTCTTTGAGCGGCGTGAAACGCTTTGGCGCCAGCCAGGCTTCTCTGGGCGTCATCCGCGCCGGCGGGGGAGAGGGCCAAGGGGTGAGCGGGAGGCGGCGGGCTGACGTCAGGCGCGGCAGCGCGCCGCGCCTGACCTGTAAGACCAGGTTTTCCAGCGCCCGGCGCAAGAGCCGCACATCCTCCGGTCGGTTGCCTATGCCTAACATGAACAATATATTTTCCCCGTCCCAAAGCTCCGGTTCAACTCCTTCCCGCGTCCGCAGCCATTCGGCCGCTTCGGCGGCGCCTATGTCAAGCGGCCGCAGATTAACCAGTATTTTAGACCAGTCCAGCCCTTTGATCCCATATTTGCCGATGTCCCCATCGCGCAGCAGGCGCAGATCATCGCCCAGGGCCGCCTGCAGGGCCAAAGTCTCTTCTCGCAAGCCCTCGGGCCAAACCGCCCGCGCCGCCTGTTCCACCGCCGCTTCCATCGAAGCGAGCAGCAGATAACTGGGGCTGGATGTCTGCAGAAGCTCCAGGGCCGAAGCCAGAGGGAGGCTGCGGGCTCCGGCTCCCCGCGCATGTAAAAAAGCGCTCTGAGTCAGAGCGCTTAAAGTTTTATGGGCGGAGTGAAGCGTCACATCCGCCCCTTCCCTCAGGGGCGACGGCGGAAAATCATCGCCGAAGAAATGCGCGCCATGGGCGGCGTCTACACACAGAAGCCAATCTTCGCCTTCGGCCGCCCTTCGCTCGCTCAAAGAGGCGATATCCATCACCGTCCCATAATATGAGGGCGAGGTGACATGCAGAGCGATCAGATCCGTCAGATCCGCGGCGGCCGGTTCGGCGCAGCCCAGCGGCAGGCCGAAATCCGGATGCGTTACCGCAGACAGATAGCGGGGCCTGAGTCCGGAGAGGACAAAACCGGCCGCCACGGAACGGTGCGCCCGCCGATCCGTCAGTACGAACCCTTGCCGGCCGGAGGCCGCCAGCGCCGTGAATATCGCCTGATTGCCACAGGTTCCTCCATTCACCAGAAAGTATGTCCGCTCCGCCCCAAACACCTCGGCCGCGCGCCGTTCCGCCTCTAAAATCACGCCCTCAGGCGCGTGCAGCATATCCAGTCCTGGCAATTCCGTCAGGTCGTCGGCCGGGAAACGCGCGGCGGACAGCAAATCCGCCCGGCCTTTGTGTCCCGGCGTGTGAAAAGAAATCAGGTTTTTACGGTGATAGTCCGCCAGTTTGGCCCGTAAATTCATTTTCGCGCGACTGCCCGCCGGTTCACAGTTCGATTCGCGCGCCCAGCACCCGGAAAAATTGGCTCAACCAGGCCGGATGGCCGGGCCAAGCAGGCGAAGTAACCAGATTGCCGTCTGTGTAAGCCTGATCCGCCGGAACTTCCACATAATTGCCGCCGGCAGCCGTTATCTCCGGCCCTACGGCGGGATAGGCGGTCATGGAACGGCCTTTGACCACGTCGGCCGCCACGAGGATTTGCGGGCCGTGGCAAACGGCCGCCACCGGTTTATTGCCCGCAAAGAAATACTTGACTATTTCAAGCACGTCTTTATTCAGGCGCAAATATTCAGGCGCCCGGCCGCCCGGGATAAGCAGGCCGGTGTAATCTTCCCGCTTTATCCCGTCAAAATCCGCGTTAAGAGTGAAATTATGCCCTCTTTTTTCAGAATACGTCTGTTCGCCTTCAAAATCATGAATAGCCGTCCGAACCGCATCGCCCGCTTTTTTGCCGGGGCAGACCGCGTCCACCTCGTACCCGACCGCGAGCAGAGTCTGAAAAGGAACCATGGTTTCGTAGTCTTCGGTAAAGTCTCCCGCCAGCAATAAAATTTTCTTGGCCATAATGAATCAATTCCCCTTTCAAAAAAAACTGCAGACAAGCGCATCAGCGCTTATCTTACCTGATTTTACTCTCTAAAATTATAGCGCGCCCGGCGACAAAATGCAATGGCGATTATGGTTAATTGATATGGTTTATGGAACTATTCAACTTGACTTGTTTTCCGAATTATTCTATAATGAAGTCGCCAAAGCAGCCCGCCAGTTTGAAGCTTTTCGGAGGCAGATTGATGACCGACTACAGCAAGCCGCTTATATTGACGGTTGATGACGATCCGATTATCCTCAATTCAATCATGACGACCCTGTCGCGGGATTATACGGTGCGTCCTTTTACATCCGGAGAAATGGCCTTGAAATTTCTGGAAAAAAACTGCGCCGATCTAATTCTCCTTGATTACTACATGCCCAATATGACCGGGTTTGACGTGTTGCGCTCTTTGCAGGCCGATTATAAATTGCGCGAAATACCGGTTATTTTTTTGACCGGCTCCGTGGACGGCGACGACGAAGTGGATGCCTTGGAGATGGGGGCAATGGATTATTTGCTTAAACCCATCAAACCTAAATCCCTTTTGACCCGCGTTCGCTTGCAATTGGAACTGCAACGCCATCGCCATCATCTGGAAGCTCTCGTTAATGAAAAAACCCAGCAATTGCAGCAAAGCAACCGCAAGCTGGCGCAACGCGATAAAATCACCCTGAACTTGCTGGCGCGGGCCAGCGATATGCGCGACCATGACACCGGCACGCATATCGTGCGCACTACCGGATACGCACAGATCCTGGTGGAGGATATCCTCGCCCATCCGACGGAGGGATACGTGCTGACGGAAACACAGGCGCGGGATATTGTCGACGCCATCAAACTACATGATATAGGCAAAATTGCCATGCCGGACGAGGTACTCCTAAAGCCGGGGCACTTGACGGAGGAAGAATTTACC
>JAIRRL010000103.1 GCA_031255985.1 Gracilibacteraceae bacterium | reverse complement strand
AGGGCCTGGATGAAAACGGCAACCCCTTGATTCTGGACAGCGAGCGGGTGGAGTGGTCGGTAAGCGGCCTGGCGGGCAATTTCAGCGGCGGCGCCTTCTACCCCGCCGGCGAGGGGCAGGGAGTGATCACGGCGCGGCTTGATTCATTGTCCGTCAGCCAGAGCGTCGTCGCCTTGAGCGCGCCCGCGCAACTGACGGTCTCCGCCGAAAAACTGTATCTGACCAGCGGCGAAACCCGCGTCCTCACTTTAAGCGGCCGCAACCAGGCCGGATTTTCCGCCTCCGTCCGCCCGGCGGACGTGAGCGTAGAGGTGACCGGCAATATCGGCTGGATGGACGGCGACGCTTTTATCGCCTCCGGCCACGGCGTCGGTTATATCGCTTTCCGCTGGAACGGCCTGACGGCCTATACGGCCGTATCGGTAAAAGACGAGAGCGCCAATATTCAGATTGTCGAGGATTTTGAGCAGCCGCGCTGGATGTTCGCCGGCAGTCATCCTTCCGTCAACGGCGCCTACGCGATGGACACCGTCGTCGTTCGCCGGGCCGACACCTCCGGCCGGCTGGTCTGCGTGTTTGACGAAGGCGAGGAAAAACGCGAAGTCAGACTGCTGCACACGGACGGCGGCATAGCGGTGCCGGCCGACCGGGAGCGGGCGGCGCTCTGGGTTTATTCCTCAACCGCCTGGGCGGACGGAAGCCTGATTCTCCGTTTTGTTGACGGGGACGGCGTCCGGCGTGATCTGACCATGGCTTCTTCCGTTAATTGGAAAGGATGGAAATATTTAGATGCAGACCTGGCTTTGAAACCGCCGGCCCGCCTGGAAGAGATAGTTTACGCCCGGACAGGCTCGTCTCCCTTGGCCACGGAATTTTATTTTGACAATCTCCTTTTTGCCAAAACAATAGTCCAACCCGTCATTCCGGCGGATCTGACCCCCAAAGCCCCGCGCGCCGTAGATACCGCCTGGACCGCCGTCAATAACGGCGCGGGCGACGCCTACACCTTCGCTTTGCTCGCTCAGCCGCGCGAACTCGACCGGAGCAAAAGCGCCGAAGCGACAGTCTTAAGCGCCGTCAAAGCCCTGGATCAAAACGTCAGCGCCTGGATACTCGTCGGCGGCGGCAATCATAAACTGGCCGCCGAACTGCAAAAACCGGTCGTCGCCCCTTCCTCCGGCTGCAGCTCGGTGGATATCGGCCCCAACCGCCTGTTGCGGCTGGACATCAGCAAAGGCGGCATGCGTCTCAGCAACCCGAACCAATGGTATTGGTTTATGAATCAATTGGCTGATTTTCAAGGGGAAAACCTTTTTATCTGCCTGACTAACTCGCTCGGTTATTTCAAAGACCCGCTGGAAGCCGCCCTGCTGGAAAAAGAAGCGGCGGATTTCGCCGCCCGTTCGGGCAAAAACGTCACGATCGTGTATCTCGGCACGGAGGACTTTGGCTACATCAAGGACGGAGTCCGTTATATATGTAATAAAGGTATTCCGACCGGCGACCTGACCGGCCCGGTGAATTACCTGCGCTTCACGGTCAGGGGCGGAACGCTGACCTATGAATTCCTGCCCCTATAAAACGCGGACGGAGATCGAATACTGATGAACGAAGAAACCGGCCTGCAGCCGCCGCCCCCCTCCCGCCCCAACGTCACGCGGCTGGACTATCAGGGAAAAGAGATAATCCTGATCGCCACCGCCCATGTTTCCCAAGAGAGCGCCGCTCTGGTGCGCGAAGTCATAACCTCCGAGCAGCCGGACAGCATTTGCGTCGAGCTGGACGAGGACAGGCTCCGCAATATGCAAAACCCCGACGCCTGGAAAAAAACAGATATCGTCCAGGTGATCAAGAGCAAAAAAGTCGGTTTCCTGATCGCGAATCTTATTTTGAGTTCATATCAGAAAAAACTGGCCGCCCGCCTGAACGTCGCCGTCGGCCAGGAGATGCGGGAAGGCGTCGCCTGCGCGGCGGAATTAGGCAAAAACCTGGTGCTGGCCGACCGCAAAATCCAAATTACCTTTATGCGCATCTGGCGGCAAATAAGTTTTTGGGAAAAAATCAAGCTGATTTTTGGGCTTCTCTTTTCCCTCGGCGACGACACGGAGATTTCCGCCGCCGACGTGGAGGATATGCTGCTGGCCGACGCCCTGGACGCCGCTTTGGCGGATATTCGCGCCAAGCTGCCCCGGATCGGCCATATCCTCGTAGACGAGCGCGATCAATATTTAGCCAGCCAGATCAAAAACGCTCCCGGCCCCAAAGTAGTGGCGGTGCTGGGAGCGGCGCACGTCGCCGGCGTAAAAAACGAAATTCCCCAAGAGCGGGATATAGAGCGCCTCACGGAACTGCCGCCGCCCAACCCGCTGACCAAAGTGATCGCCTGGATCATTCCCGTCTGCATTTGCGGCCTCATCATTTTTGCTTTCGTCCAAAACATCAATCACGGTTTCCGGCAGCTTACGGTCTGGCTGCTCTGGAACAGCGCCTTCGCCGGCGTTTTCACCGCCGCCTCTCTCGCCCATCCGCTCAGCGTACTGACCGCTTTCGTCCTCGCGCCGTTCACCTCCATCAATCCCTTTCTCGCCTGCGGCTGGTTTGCCGGTCTGGCGGAAGCCGCCCTGAAAAAACCGACCGTGGACGACGTGGAGCGCGTACCGGAGGATATTTTCACCTTCAAAGGATTTTTCCGCAACCGTTTTCTTCATATACTCACCGTCGTGGTCATGGCGAACCTGGGCAGCACCATCGGAACCTTCGTGGCCGGATTCGATATTCTGACCAATTTACGCCCTTGACGGCGATGATTTTTCAAAATATTCAGACATAATATTTCTTGGCTTTTCGTGTTGACAAGCAAATGCGCTTATGATATTATAGTCAGGCGCTTCTGCTTGAGGCGCGAATAAAGGCTTTACGGTCATTGAAAACTGAACAGCGGACAGACAAACAGACAAACAAGGATCACGTCAATTTCAACGGAAACAAACGCTGGCGTAAGCGAGCGAAAAGAATCGAGCGGATGAAACGATTCGAA
>JAIRRL010000098.1 GCA_031255985.1 Gracilibacteraceae bacterium | reverse complement strand
CTTGGCCGCCCTTGCTTCCGGCTCCGGCTTCACTTCCGGTTTTACCTCCGGCTTTGGCGGCTCCGGTCGCATGGCCGCTCTCGCTTCCGGCTCCGGTTTCACTTCCGGCCTTGCCGCCTCCGGCCTTGCCGGTTCCGGTTTCGCTTCCGGCCTTGCCGCTTCCGGCCGCGTGGCCGCCCTTGCTTCCGCTTCCGGCTTCACTTCCGGCCTTGCCTGTTCAGGTCTTGCCGGCTCGGGCCTTGCCGCCGGTTCCGCCGCCGCTCTCGCTTCCGCCTGGCCGAAATCCACCCGGATCACTTCCGGCCCCGCCGCCGCGCCGGTCGCCGCCGTTTCGCCCTCCTGGATCACAAGCGCGTAACCCTCCGAATCGATGACCGGTATCCGGGGGACGCCGGAACCCGCCGCCAGCTCGGCGTCGGCCGCCGGTTCATCCGGCTCCGCCCCGATAAACTCCGCCATCGTTCTGGGTTCTTTAGGGTCGAACACGCTGAGACCGTCGTTTTCCGGGACGCCGATCAGCAAATCCTCAAATTCAAGGATTTTTGTGCCGCGCGGCAACAAAGTGGAAAAACTGACGGCCATATAACCGCTCCGCGACTCGGCCGCCGGAAACAGATATTTCCACGCCTCGCTGCCGGAACCGTCCGGATTCCAATTCATGGCCTGCTTCAACTGAAGCGACTCCTGCTTGGAATGACAGTGAACCGCGTAACCGGGCCTTATTCTGGACGTATCGATATTCATGCCGTCATATCCACGGCCAAAGCGTCAACATTGGCCGCCATGTAGGCCCGCATCGCCGCGACGATTTCCGTGCTGACAACATGCTCGATCCGGCAGGCGTCCCGCTCCGCCAGCTCCTTATCCACCCCCAGCGTGGACGACAAAAAAGCGGTGATCAGCTCATGCCGGCTGTGTATTTCCTCTGCCCGCTGCTCGCCCATTTTTGTCAGAAAAATGTAGCCAGGCTTTTCCACCGTGATAAAACCGTTCTTTTTCAGGATATTCATCGCCCGGCTGACGCTGGGTTTGCTGTAACTCAATTCCGCGGCTATATCCACGGAACGGACGCTGCCGTTGCGCTTGGTCAGCAGCAGGATCGTCTCCAGATACATTTCGCCTGATTCATGAATTCCCATAGTATTCTCCTAACTAAGTTCTCCCAACTCAATTTTCCCCACAAAGCTCTTTCAACTAAGATATCCCAACTCAATTCTCCTAGTAATTCTTCGACTGCAATTCAAAAAACGCCTGCGGATGATTGCAAACAGGACATAATTTGGGCGCTTCCGCTCCGGAATGAATATGACCGCAATTGCGGCATTTCCAGTAAACCACGCCGTCTTTTTTGAAAGCGACGCCGCTCTCAATATTTTTCAGCAAGGCCAGATAGCGTTCCTCGTGTTCTTTTTCCACCTTGCCCACGCCCTCGAACATAGCGGCGATCTTGGTGAACCCTTCTTCTTTGGCGGTTTGGGCAAAAGAAGCGTACATATCCGTCCATTCGTAGTTTTCGCCCGCCGCCGCGTCCCGCAGATTGGCCGCCGTATCGGGGACGTCGCCGTCGTGCAGGAGTTTGAACCAGAGTTTGGCGTGTTCTTTTTCGTTATCGGCTGTTTCGATGAAAAAGGCGGCTATTTGCTCATACCCTTCCTTTTTCGCTTTTGAAGCGTAATAAGTGTACTTGTTCCGGGCCTGCGACTCTCCGGCAAAGGCCGCCAGCAGATTGGCTTCAGTTTTCGATCCTTTCAGTTCCATAGCCGCACCTCCGTTAAATAAATATTAAAGTATAACCGGCATATTTACACGACAATCTTACCTTTAACAGAATACCAAAGCAAAGTTAGCCTGTCAAGCAATTTTTCCGGGCGGGGGCGCAGTTGGCCGGGACTGAGAATATTGTGAGGCCGCCCTTTTATTTTTCTTGCCGCTGTGATAAAATAAACTGGCGGAGGGAGGTGAAAACATGTTCTTAGCTGCGGCGGCGCCGGCCTTGATTGTGCTGGGGCTTATTCTTGTGGCGCTGGAGATATTTATCCTGCCGGGCGGCATTGCCGGGCTGATCGGCGTGATCATGATGATGGCCGGTTTATTTGGCATGGCTGATTCGGTCGCGCAAGGGATTTTGTATATGAGCATCCTTTTGCTGCTCATAGTGGTCATATTCCTTGTGGCCTGGCGGACAGGCAATCTGGGGCGGGTGTGGCGCCGGATTTCGCTCGCGGCCAAACAGGATAACCGGGACGGATATGTGGCGCCCAAACAGGATTATGCCCGTTATCTCAACCGGACAGGCGCGGCGCTGACCTTGCTCCGGCCGGCGGGAACGGTCGAGATCGAAGGCGAGCGCGTGGACGTGGTTTCGGAAGGGGATTATATTCCGCAGGGTTCGCTGGTAAAAGTTATCGCTGTGGAAGGGACGCGGATCGTAGTTCGCCGCGTTGAAAACGGGTGAGTTTGACGCAGCGGATTTGCCCTTGCGGATTTAATGTATCAGACTTTCCCTTACAGATTTAAGGCAGATTTAAGGTTGTGGATTTAGTCTGGCGGACTTAGATTATCTGGCGGACTTAGATTATAGGAGGATTAAAACATGCCGTCTCTAACGCCCTTGATTTCCGTAGCGATTGTTGGCATAGTCGTTCTGATTTTTTTAATGATTCTGTTCAGCTTCGTGCCGGTGGGATTGTGGATATCGGCTCTGGCGGCCGGTGTGAACGTGGGAATTTTTAATTTGGTCGGGATGCGTCTGCGGCGCGTGGTGCCGAGCCGGATCGTCAACCCGCTGATCAAATCGCATAAGGCCGGGCTGAACCTCAATTCATCCCAGCTGGAGGCGCATTACCTGGCCGGCGGCAACGTGGATCGCGTGGTCAACGCCCTGATCGCGGCGGAACGGGCAGCCATCCCCCTGCCGTTTGAGCGGGCGGCGGCCATTGACCTGGCCGGACGCGACGTGCTGCAGGCCGTGCAGATGTCCGTCAACCCCAAAGTCATCGAGACGCCGACTGTTTCCGCCGTGGCGGCCAACGGGATCGAGCTTAAAGTCAAGGCGCGCGTCACGGTGCGGGCCAATATCGACCGTCTTGTCGGCGGCGCCGGGGAGGAAACGATTCTGGCCCGCGTGGGCGAAGGCATTGTCACCAGTATCGGCAGCTCCGAATCTCACAAGGATGTTTTGGAAAATCCGGATGTTATTTCCAGGGCGGTTTTGAACAAGGGCCTGGATTCCGGTACGGCTTTTGAAATACTTTCTATAGATATCGCCGACGTCGATGTCGGCAAAAACATCGGCGCGACTTTGCAAACCGATCAGGCGGAGGCGGATAAGCGCATCGCCCAGGCGAAGGCGGAGGAAAGACGGGCGATGGCCGTGGCGCGCGAACAGGAAATGAAAGCGTCCGTGGAGGAAATGAAGGCGAAAGTGGTGGAGGCGGAGGCGGAAGTGCCGAAAGCCATGGCCGCCGCTCTGCGGGATGGCAATATGGGCGTCATGGATTATTACAATTTGCAAAATGTCATTGCCGACACGAAAATGCGGGACACGATCGGCGGTTCCGTCCAGCCGCCGAAGCCCCATATCCCTGACGGCGAAGTGAAAAAATAGCCGCGAAGCTAAGTCTAAGGCGGCGGAGGGTTTAAGCGTGGGCGAATATATCCAGGTAATCATGGCCATTTTGGTTGTAGTGATGTTTTTCGTGGCGGCGCACTCCGGTAACCGCCGCGGCGGGGGAAGGCGGCCGGCGGCGGAGCGGCGCGAGCAGGCGGCGCGCTGGCGCGAGCAGCGTTTGCAGGTGACGCGTCAGCGCGAGCAGCGTTTGCGGGCTGACGCTGACGCTTCCGCTCCGGCTCCGATGCCGGAGCCGGAGACGGGAGCGGGAGCGGAGGATATGCCGGCGCCGGGCGAGAGGGCGCGGGGCGGCGCGGGGCGGCGCGGCGGATATTATCAGGGGACTCGGCAACCGCAGTCGCCGCCGCAGTCGCAGTCGCAGCCCGCGGAAGCGGAAACGCCGCCGGCCGCTCCGCCTTCCGGCCTTAGGCCGGAACTCCGCCCGCGCGAAGTTGCCCAGGGCGTGGTCTGGTCGGTCGTGCTGGCGGAGCCGCCGGGCCGCCGCCGCTGGCCCCCGACCGGGCGGCGGCTGAAGTGAGCGGGGATTTTGGCGCGGAAAGGAGGACGCGCGTTTATTTTATTTTTCGCGCGCGACAAAAATGAAACGAGGTTCTCTCGGCTTGAAACAGCCGGACGGCATGATGGATCTGCTGCCGGAACAATTAGCGGCGCTGGAGGCTGTGCAGCGGAAAACGCTTGAGATCATGCGGGCTTGGACTTACCGCCAGGTTCTGACGCCGGGCCTGGAGTACCGCGACTGTATCGAACCGGGAACGGATCAAGACGATAAATTATATAAATTTTTCGACCGGGACGGCAATATCCTGGCCTTGCGGCCGGAATTCACCACCCCCATCGCCCGTATGGCGGCTTCCTGTTGCCGGGAAGAAGCAATGCCGCTGCGGTTTTGCTATGCCGGGCCGGTGTATCGCAATACGCCGGAGCATCAGCGGGAGTTTTTTCAGGCCGGGGCGGAACTGGTGGGGGCGGAATCGCATATGGCGGACGCGGAAGTGCTGGCGCTCGCGGTTGAGGTGATGAAGGCCCTGGAAGTGCGCGGCTTTCACCTCAGTCTGGGGCATAACGGCATTTTGAGCGGTTTTCTGCGCGAATTCGATCTGCGGGGCGAAACGCGCCAGGCGCTGGAGGACGGGATCGCCCGCAAGGATATTGTGAAGCTGGAGGAATTGATCCGGACGCTCGCCCTGCCCCCGGCGGCGGCGAAATTGCTGACTGTGCTGCCGGCTTTGACCGGAGGGGAAGAAGTGCTGGACGCCCTGGACGAGTGGAGCTGGATTTTGCCTGTCCGGCGGGCGGCGGAGGCTCTGCGCACTATCTACCGCTATTTGGCCGAATTCGGCGTCCAGCGGGACGTAACCCTTGATTTGGGAATTTTGCAAGGATTTTCCTATTATACGGGAGCGGTGTTCGAGGGTTATCTGCCGCGGGTGGGGGCGCCGGTGCTGGACGGCGGCCGTTACGACGGCTTGTACGGCGATTTCGGGTTTCCGCGGCCGGCCACCGGTTTTGCCCTGCATTTGGGCCTGATTGTGGAGCAGCTGCCGGAAGTTGACATAGCGGGCGCTGATTTTCTCGTATACGGCCAATCGCCGCTCAAGGTGATCAAACGCTGCCGGGAACTGCGCCGGGCCGGTAAAAAGGTCGAGATGGCCCTGTCTTTTCTGCCGGACGACAAAGCGAAAGAACTGGCGGCCAGCCGCGGTATCGGCTTGCTGGAACGGGTTTGAGGGCGGAGGGAAGGAGAGTTTATGCGGATTACGGTGTATGGGGCCGGGAGTTGGGGAACGGCGCTGGCTTTCGTCCTGGGGCGCGGCGGCCACGAGGTGTTTTTGCACGGGCGGCGCGAGGCGGAGATACGGGAAATAGCGCGCGCGCGTGAAAACAAGCGTTATTTGCCGGGAGTTATTTTGCCGGCCGCCATCAAGCCGACGGCGGACAAGGATTGCCTGTGCCAAAGCGATGCGGTCGTGCTGTCCGTCCCTTCCCACGCGGTGCGCGAGGCGAGCGTCTACTTGCGCGGTTTTTTACCCGCCGGCCGCATCGTGGTCAACACGGCCAAGGGCCTGGAGGAAGGCACGCATCTGCGTTTGAGCGAAGTGATAAAATCCGAGCTGCCCGGTCATCCGGTGGCCGCGCTTTCCGGGCCCAGCCACGCAGAGGAAGTAGGGCGGGAAGTGCCGACGACCGTGGTTTCGGCGGCGGCGACAGCGGAAGTGGCGGAAGCGGTTCAGGAAATGCTCATGACGGAAAATTTCCGCGTATACACCAATCTGGACATAATCGGGGTGGAGCTGGGCGGGGCGCTGAAAAATATCATCGCCCTTTGCAGCGGAGCCATCGAAGGCATGGTCTCGCGCGACAATACCAAAGCCGCGCTCATCACGCGCGGCGCGGCGGAGATGGCCCGGCTCGGCGTGGCGCTCGGCGGCGAGCGGGCGACGTTTTTTGGCCTGGCCGGCATCGGCGATCTGATCGTTACCTGTATGAGCGCCCACAGCCGCAATTTGCGCGCCGGCCGCTTGTTGGGGGCGGGCATACCGCTGGCGCAGGCGCTGGCCGAGATCGGCATGGTGGTGGAGGGCGTGCGCAATACGAAAGTCGCTTATGAGCTGAGCCAGGCGCAGGGGGTGGAAATGCCCATAACCGAGCAGGCTTATAAGGTGGTGTTTGAGGGCTTGCCGGCGGAAGAGGCGCTGAAAACGCTCATGCGGCGCGACCGCAAGCATGAGCGGGAGGAATTGCCGGGCGCCGGCAGATGAGGGGTAAGGCGAAGGCGGCGGAATAGTGAAGGCGGAGAATAGTGAAGGCGACAGGGTAGACGAAAGCGAGGATGAGGCGAGGATGAAGGAAAAGACGAGGTGGCGGCAGTGAGATGTGGAAAAATATGGATTATACTTAAACCAGGCGCGGCTCTGTTATGCTGCGCCGCGCTCGCGTTCGGGCTGGCTCTGCCGGCGCCGGCGCCTGTGATGGCGGCGGCGGCGTCTTTTCAGGCGGGCGGTTATGAAAACCCGCGTACTATTATCATCGCCGCGCCAGGGGAAAAAGCTGTGACTACGGGTGAGTACGTCAGCCTGTACGGCGCCTGCGACTACAATTATCCGTTGTACTTAAACGGTACGGCTATTCCGTATACCGAACACGGTTTTTTTGCGCAATATCTCTCCTTGCAGATGGGGGAAAACCGCTATACGCTGGAAAATAACGGGGTGGTCAAAACGGTGGTCGTCACCCGCGAGGCCAAAAAACCGGCGGCGGCGGATCCGACCGGATACACCCCGCTGGGCGGGCATTGCGTCGTCCGCCTGGATAATATCACCCACCGGCAAGGCCCCGGCGCCTCCTACGCTTTGCTGGAGCCGGTCGCGCGCGGCGCGGTCTGCGCCGTCACGGGCGAAAGCGGCCCCTATTACCGTCTGGCGGACGGCAGCTATATTTTCAAAAGCGCCGTGAGCTACAGCGGCGCGGCGCTGGCCCGTAACCAGGTACAGGCTTTTAAGACGACGCCCTTAACAGAGGATCGCAGCACGGAAATCAGGCTGAAAATGCCGGCGCCGGCCTATTATAATGTGGAAATGCAAGAGGGGCAGGCTGTCCTGACTTTGTACAACACGGCTTTTGCCTGGCCGCCGCCGCTGAAGGAAAACGCCATGATTCTCGACGCCGTGCTTTTGAGCGAGCCGGGCGCGACGCACACGCGCTACGCTTTCCGTTTTCAGGCCGGGATGAAGCCGGCCGGCTATTATATTGATTTTCGGGACGGCGGCCTGGTCATAGGTTTCAGACATCCGCCCGCGCCGGCGGCGGACGGCGGGCTGACCGGGCTGAAAGTGCTGCTTGACGCCGGTCACGGCGGCAGCGAGAAAGGGGCGCTCGGCGCGGCCCTTACAGCCGGCCCGGCGGAAAAGGATATCAACCTCGCCATCACGCGCTACGCGGCTGATTATCTGCGCGCTCGCGGCGCGACCGTTATTATGACCCGCGCCGACGACGCCTATGTTTCCCTGGACGACCGCGTGGCCATGATTAAAAAGAATAATCCGGACATAGCCGTGTCCATTCACAACAATTCCGTGCCGAACACCACGGATCAGACAACGACCCAGGGGATTCTGATCTGCTATTCCTTGCCGTCTCAGGCGGCGGACGCCCGTTTTTTTGCCGACAGACTGAGCGCGGCGACCGGCCGGCCCCAAAGCGGCTCCGGCCTTTATGACAGCAATCTGGCCCTGACGCGGCTGACCAATTGTCCGGCGGTGCTGATTGAAAACGCTTTTATGTCCAATCCGGATGAATATGAATGGTTGTTGCAAGACGGAAACCAGAATATTCTGGGAACTGAAATCGGCCGGGCGATTGAGCAACGGCTTTTGGAGAATTAAGGTTGAACGCAAGTCTTTTCATTCTTCCGGCGGATGCTTATGTAAAGGGGCGAATCGTTTCCGTGGGCGACGCCCGGCTTGAGGGCAAATTTGAAGGGGAAATCGAGATCAAAGGCGATTTGACGCTGGGGATTTCCGCCCAGGTGGAAGGCGGGATCAAAGCCCGCAACATCAGCATCGGCGGCCGGGTCAAAGGCTGGGTGGCGGCGGCTAATCTGCTGGAAATCACCTCCACGGGCCAAGTGGGGGGAGATATCGTCACGAAGGATTTGCTCATTGAAGCCGGGGGGATTTTCACCGGCGCTTGCCGGCATTGGTGAACGGCGGCCGGGCGGACGCCGGAGGCAAGGGCGCCGGAAGCAATAGCGCCGGAGGTAAGAGCGCCGGAGGTAAGAGCGCCGGATGATAGATAAAAACCTGTGGCGGGAAGCCGGGCGCGATAAAATATACCTAGCCGGCGTCATGTTGTTCGGCGCGGGCGGGGGCGGCCTGGCGCTGGCGCAAGCTTGGCTGCTGGCGGCGGTCGTCCGGCTCGTTTTTCTGGACGGCGGCGGGGCGCTGGAAACGCGCTCTTTTTTTCTATGGCTCGCCGGCATTGTCGCTCTGCGGGCATTAGGGGCCTGGCTGGAAGAGTGGTGCGCTCTGCGTCTGGCGCGGGGAGTGCAGTTTCGTCTGCGGGAAACCATGCTGGCCCATATGGAAAAAATTGGGCCAGTGCGCCTGCGGGAGGAACAGACGGGGGAATTGCTGCATTTGGTGACGGAAGGGCTGGAAGTCCTGCACGCCTATTTCGGCAAATACCTGCCTCAGCTTTTCAAAACCGGAATACTGCCGGTTCTTTTTCTGGCCGTGATCTTCCCGCGCGACTGGCTGACCGGCCTGATTTTGCTGATTACCGCGCCGCTGCTGCCTATGTTCATGATTTTGATCGGCAAATGGGCGGGCAGCGAGACGAAAAAACAATGGCGGGTCATGGCCCGGATGACGGGATATTTTCAGGATTTGCTCCAGGGGATTACAACGCTGAAAATGCTGGGGCAGAGCGCGAAACAGGCGGAAAAAGTCGCGGATATAAGCGAGGATTTCCGGCGGGCCAGTCTCAAAGTTTTGCGCATCGCCTTTTTATCCGCCCTGACTTTGGAGCTTTTCAGCACTTTGAGCATCGCGATCGTGGCCGTGGCGCTCGGTTTGCGCCTGGTGGGCGGGAGCATAGATTTTCAGACGGCGTTTTTTCTGTTGCTGCTGGCTCCGGAATTTTATTTGCCCATCCGCTCGCTTGGCGTCCAGTATCACGCCAGTTTGAACGGCGTGGCCGCCGCGGAGCGCATATTCGCTTTTTTGCGGACGCCCGGCGAAAAGGAGAGGGCCGGCGGTCTCGTCCCGGAGACGGCGGCCGGCGTCAAAGTCGAATTCGCCGATGTCAGGCTGGATTATGGAGAGGAGCGGGAAGGGGCCGTT
>JAIRRL010000001.1 GCA_031255985.1 Gracilibacteraceae bacterium | reverse complement strand
AAACGTGAGGGAGGCCGGAACCCAAAACCATGAGATATGAGCGAGAATTTACCCCAAAAGCGCAGGAGGCGCTTATTTTCGCCCACGCCGCGGCGGCGGAGCTGGGCCACAGCTACGTGGGCCGCGAGCACCTGCTCCTGGCCATATCGGGCAGCGACGGCAGCGCCGCGTCTAAAATTCTGAAGGACGCCGGCCTAACCCGGAACCGGGTGCGCGACCTGATTGAGGACGCGGTGGGCCGCGGCGACGCGGAGAGCACTACCGCCCAGGGTTTGACGCCCCGGGCGCGCCGGATCATCGAGCTGGCCGCCGCCGAATCCGAGCGGCTGGGGCATGAGCGCATCGGCACCGAGCACCTGCTGATGGGGATTTTAAAGGAGCGGGGCTGCGCAGCCGTGAAGCTTGTCACCGCGGCCGGCGCCAATGCCGCTTCCATCTATGCCGACACATCCAGCATCTTTACCGTCAAGGAAAACCGAAAAATCCCGGCGGCGGAACATCTCCCCCACCGGGCTGAGACGAAGGCCCTGGATCAGTTCAGCGTGGATCTGACGGCCAGGGCCGCCGGCGGCCGCCTGGATCCCGTCATCGGCCGGGCGGGCGAAATCGACCGGATCATCCAGATTCTCAGCCGCCGCACCAAGAATAACCCCGTCCTCATCGGCGAGCCCGGCGTCGGCAAAACCGCTATAGTGGAAGGCCTGGCCCAGCGTGTAGTCCGCGGCGACGTGCCGGAGTCCATCAAGGGCAAGGAAGTTATTTCCCTGGATCTCGGAGCGCTGATTGCCGGCGCCAAATACCGGGGAGAGTTTGAGGAACGGATGAAGGCCGTGCTTAAAGAAGTGCGGAGCCGGGACGACATCATTTTGTTCATTGACGAGCTGCATACGGTCGTCGGCGCCGGCGCGGCGGAAGGGGCGATGGACGCGGGCAATATGCTGAAGCCGCTTCTGGCGCGGGGCGAACTCCGGTTGGTCGGCGCGACGACGCTGAATGAGTACCGCAAATATATTGAGAAAGACGCGGCGCTGGAAAGACGTTTTCAGCCCGTATTCGTAGATCAGCCCACGGTGGAGGACACGATTTCCATCCTGCGCGGCCTGAAGGAGCGCTATGAAACACATCACGGCGTCCGGATCACCGACAGCGCCCTTATCGCCGCCAGTCAGCTTTCGGATCGTTATATCAGCGATCGTTTTTTGCCGGACAAGGCTATCGACCTGGTAGACGAAGCGGCTGCCCGCCTGCGCATGGAAATAACGAGCGAACCGCAAGAACTGGACGAGATTAAGCGGCGGATCACGCAATTGGAAATCGAGCGCGAAGCCTTGAAAAAAGAAACAGACAAAGGCAGCAAGGAACGCCTGGCTCTGATCGAAAAAGATCTGGCCGAACTGAAGGAAAACCGCGACCGCCGGCAGATACAACTGGCCGGGGAGCGGGAAAAACTCGCCGAAGTCCAGAAACTGAAAGAAGAAATAGACGCCGCTCGCGTCAAGATCGAACAGGCGCAACAGGCATACGACTATAACAAAGCGGCGGAACTCCAATACGGCGTGCTGCCGGAACTGGAGAAAAAACTGCGGGCGGTGGAGGACGGATTTGCCGCCGACGGGGTTTTTCTGCGTCAGGAAGTGACGGAAAACGATATCGCGGAAATCGTGGCCAAATGGACGCATATTCCCGTCGCTAAAATGCTGGAAGGGGAGACCGCTAAACTGCTTCACATGGAAGAAAATTTGCACCGCCGCGTCGTGGGGCAGGAGGAAGCGGTGAACGCGGTGGCCAACGCCGTGCGCCGCGCCCGCACCGGGTTGGGGGATCCAAACCGGCCTTTGGCGTCCTTTTTATTTCTTGGCCCGACCGGCGTGGGCAAGACAGAATTGGCCAAGGCTCTGGCCGAATTCCTGTTCGACGATGACCAGAGCATGGTGCGCATAGATATGTCGGAGTATATGGAAAAACATTCCGTTGCCCGCCTGATCGGAGCGCCGCCCGGATACGTCGGCTACGACGAGGGGGGCCAGCTCACGGAAGCGGTGCGGCGCAAACCCTATAGCGTTTTGCTTTTGGACGAGACGGAAAAAGCTCACGCCGATGTATTCAACGTACTGCTCCAGCTGTTGGAGGACGGGCGCCTGACTGACAGTCACGGCCGCGTCGTCAGTTTTAAAAATACCGTCGTCATCCTGACCAGCAATCTGGCGTCCGCTATGATCAAAGAAATGACCGAACGGGGCGCTGCGCGGGAGGAAACGGGCCGGGCGGTGCGGGAAGAGCTGGCTCGCTCTTTTCGGCCGGAATTTATCAACCGTTTGGACGAAATCCTCGTCTTTACCCCGCTGTCCCGCACGGATATCGACCGCGTGGTGCAAATCCAGCTGGACGCCCTCGACGCCCGTCTGGCCGAACGCGGTCTGAAGCTGGCCGTTTCCGCCCAGGCCCGCGCGGCGCTGGCGGAAGAAGGTTATGATCCGGTTTTCGGCGCCCGGCCCCTCAAAAGGGTTATTCAGCGCCGTCTGCAAAACCCGCTGGCCATGAAACTGTTGGCCGGCGATTTCCCGCCGGATGGAACCGTGACTGTGGACGCCGGGGAAACAGGCGACCTGATCATCAAGGCCTGAAAAACCCGGCGTCCGTTCAGCAGATATTATTGCAAAGGATATTATATCAATAAAAGGGAAATTTGGGGAATGAAGGTGATAATAAGCAGTCCCACCACGTAAGCGATAAGAAATGGAGTCAACTTGGGTATGATCTTCTGCACCGGCACGTCGCTGATCATTGAGGCTGTAAACAAACACACCCCGAACGGCGGCGTTAGGCAGCCAATATTAATGTTGATGATGACCATAATGCCAAAGTGAATCGGGTCAATGCCCAGCATTGCAGCCAAGGGGGCAAGGAGGGGCGCCGTAATTATGATTATGGCGCTGCTTTCCATAAACATGCCAGCCAGGAGCAAGACAAAATTAACCATGAGCAGGATGATATACTTGTTGGTAGTAAAGGCTTCGATAGCGCTGAACGCCGCAACCGGAACCTGCTCGGCGGCGATAATCCAGCCGAACATTGTGGCGTAGGCTATGATATACAGAATGCAGGCCGAAGTAACAGAACCCTTGAGTAATGTTTCGAGCAAGCCTTTCAGATCCAGTTCTTTATAAACAAAACTCCCGATCAAAATGGCGTAAACAATTGAAATAACCGCAGCTTCCGTAGGCGTGAACTTGCCGGAAAAGATGCCGCCCAGAATGATGACCGGCGCTCCGAAAGCCAGGAGGGCTTCTTTTGTAATTTGCAAGGATTCCTTGAACGTATATTTCGTTCCCGAACCGCTGTAGCCGAATTTTTTGCCGTAATAAAAACAGAGACTGCCTGCGATGGCCCCCATCAGGAGACCGGTGGGAATCCCTGCTTTGAACATATTGGTAATGGAAACGCCAGTGGTGGAACCGTATACTACCATGCCGAGACTGGGCGGAATAATCGCCCCCAGAATACCGCCGGTGGCCGCCACCGCTGCGGCGTATGCCTTATCATAATTGCGTTTTGCCATCTCCGGCAGCATGATGCCGCCAACCGCCGCCGTCGTCGCCACATTGGAACCGGAAATCGCGCCAAAGACCATACAGGTCAAAACGGTGACAATGCTGAGCCCGCCGGCGATCCGGCTGGCGGCCATGTCACAGAAACGAACCAGCCGCCGGGCCAGACCGCCTCGATCCATCAAGTCGCCGGCCAGAATAAAACCGGGAAGGGCAATTAGAGTCATCGTGTCCAAACCGGCGTACATACGCTGAATCATAACATAGAGATTTATGTCGGCCAGCAGCAGATAAGACAAGGAAGAAACGCCTATGGAAACCGCAACCGGGATTCCAATCACCAGGCAAATCGCCAATACCAGGAACATGATTATCAGACTCATATTGCGCCCTCCTCTTTGCTCCCGTCCGCAGCGCTCCGGCTACCGCCTGGATCCATAAAATCTTCCAGCGTGGTGACGAAGAGCTGAAACAGGCTGAACAGGGCGCCAACAGGAATCGCGGCGTAGATCCAGGCGGCGGCGATAGGCAAAGTGTCTGACTTTTGCACGCTGGTCAGCATAACGCCTTTGACGCCGACGCTAAAGGTTGTGATAAGCAGAGCCAGGAAAACCACCGCTATAAATAAGTGGCATATTTTACCAGCGAATCCTTTCAGTGAATCGCTGACGATAGTAATCGCGATATGCTTACGCCGTTTGACTGCCAGAGCTGCCCCCATAAACGAAGCCCAAATGAAGCAGTAACGGCAAACGCCGTCCGCCCAAGGCAGGGCGTATTTAGGCGCCAGATTGCGCAGCGCGACCTGAGTGAACATGACCGTGATATAGCCAATGATCGCGGCTAAAGTGACAATGATTGCGACTTTATCAATTCCCGCGCTGATTTTCCTCAGATGTTTCAAACCATTCCTCCATTCTAGGTGAAGAATCCGGCGGTAACCGCCGGATTCTCCTGAGGCAATGTTAAATTTTAAAAGAGAGTTTCAATGACCGCCAGCTGGTCGGCAAATTGATCCGCAAACTGCGGCCACACCTGTTCCTGGCACACCCGCCGGAATTCTGCCAAGTTTTCCTCTGACACTTCGTTGTATTCCATGCCAGCTTCTACCAATTTCTGAGCGAATTCATCCTCTTCCCGCTGATAACCGTCAATGATTTTAGCGCGATATTCATCAAACACTTCGTTCAGGACGGTTTTGTATTCATCCGGCAACGCCTCATATGACCGGGGGTTGGCGACATAACCGGCAATCGCTGCCACATGGGACGTTTTGGACAGATATTTTTGCACATCGGCCATGCCTTCGTTGAAATTGATCTCCATGGGGTTTTCCTGACCGTCAATCGTATGCTGCTGCAACGCGGTTATGACTTCCGCCTTGGCCATACCGACAGGATAAGCCCCCAAAGCTTTAAATGTGGCGATATAGATGTCGCTCTGCATAACCCGGAACTTTATGCCAACAAAATCTTCCAGTGTATTAATGGGGCGCACATTGTTCGTGCATTGCCGGAAACCGTAACAGACCGATCCCAAAGAATAAAATCCGTTTTCCGCCAGCGCTGCCGCCTGGATATCCTGGATTTCCGAATTCAGAAATATTTTTGCGGCGTCCCAGTCTGGTATCAGGTACGGAAGATCGGAAACTCCCAAAGCGGGACAGAAGTTTGCCAGCACCGCATAAGTGACCTGGCCGCAGTCAATGATGCCGGATTGCACGCCTTCCGCTATTTCACGGTCAGAGCCTAAAGAGGCGTTGGTGTAAACCTGCATGGTAAAACCGCCGTTGGTGCGATTTGACACTTCCGTCGCTAACTCTTTGAGCATGACGGCAAACAATACATTGTCGGCAGATTGAGTGGCAAGTTTCCAGGTGACTTTGGGCAGATCGCCGGTGGAACCGTCCCCCGCCGTGGTAGCGTTTCCGCCCGCCGGAGCGGCGGGGGTAGAACCACAGGCTGCGGCCAGGAGAACCAGAAGCGTGATCGATAGCAAGTTTCGGAGCAAATTCTTTTTCTTGAACAAAATGATTCCTCCTTTTTCTGGCGTCATAATTGACAGTATTGACGGGATTCCGGATCGGATGAAAGTTGTCTTTATTATATTTCAATTTGAAAAGTTCGTACAACAAACAAGTTTTGTTACAGCCACAACTTAAAGTTGTTTAAGCTGTTAACCGCCATTCCGCCTTTCTTTGCCTGCCGCAAGAGAACAGCGCGGTCTGATTTCAGGGGATTTCAGGAAAGATGCAGGTTGCAAAACATCTTTTGCTGTGCTATTTTGTTAATGAAGCATATAAAGTCGGCCAAAGATCAGGTTTTCTGACGAACTGAAGATGTGCTTCCGTTCAGGAGGGTTCATGGATATCAAACAGTTAAGATATTTTGTGCAAATCTGCCGCCATCACAGCCTGACCAAAGCAGCGAAAAATCTGTATATATCCCAGCAAGCCCTGAGCAAAATATTGAAAATTATGGAGGAAGAACTGCAAGTAGCCCTGTTCTCTCGCGTTCATGACGGTCTGCGTTTGACAGACGAAGGAGAATATCTGCTGCAGGCGTCGGAAAAAATTCTCGACGCTTTTCACCGTTTTGAGACAGATGTGTATAATCAGTTTCACATTAAGCATGGGCTGGTGCCTTTTGCGATAACTTACGGAGCGTTGAACAGTTTGTCGCCGGAAATCCTGCTTAATTTTCACGAAACTTATCCGCAAATAGATTTACGGCGGGAGATCTGCCCTGATTCGATAGCTGAACAGCTCCTTCTTGCCGGTAAAGTGGAATTTGCCTGCATGGAACGGCCTGAGGATTTGGAGCGTTTGAGATACACAAGCATTAAAACGGAAAAATTTATGCTGTTTGCCCACAAAGATCATCCGTTTCTGCGCCGAACTTCGGTCAGCGTCAGGGACTTGCGCGGCCAGGAAATAATCACTAACCAAGAAGACACCTATATTTACCGCGCGATCGTTCGCAAATGCCGCCAACTTGGCTTTGAACCCCATATCGTTTTCAGTTCAATGGAAGTCAGTCTGCTGAAAAAATTGCTCCTGAGCGGGCGCGGTCTGCTGGTCACGGCTGAACATCTTTTGCTGGAATTTGACCGCTATCCGGAAATCACGGCCATTCCTTTCACTGAACCTGATTTCGACTGGCATGTCTGCTTTGCTTATTCCAAGCATAAACAGATGAGCTGCCTGGCGCGAACTTTCATCAACTATGTGTTGAGCGCCTTCGACCGTCCTCTCTTGCCGGAAAAGCTTTAGCGGCCGGCGAAAATTCTGCCTTCGCCGCCGCTAAAGCCCGCTTTGCCGGCTAGGCCCGGAAAATGCCTTGCGCAGTCTCGTTCAGACGAATTGCCCCAGTGCTCGTGACCAAATAATTATCGGTGTTGAAAGCCCAGGATGTTTCTGTTTCCATCGCCGGGTGGATGGACAGGAACATGTTTTCTTCCAGCGCCATAGTTTCTTCCGGCTGATAAGCGGGGCGCTCCACCATGTCCGTCCCTTGCCCGTGACCAAAGAAGCGGCCTTCTTTGAAATAACCGTTGTCTTCCTCAAATTTCAGCAAAATATTGCGCAGCTCCGCCGCTTTGACTCCCGGTTTGGCGGCCGCTGCCAGTTCCGCCTGTATACGCAGGGAATCTCTCACGCCTTTTTCCAGTTCCGGCGAAGGTTCGCCGCCTACCACCCACATGCGGGAAAGTTCGCCCCAGTAGCTGCCGGGTCCGTTCACCTCCACCAGCAGATCCACTGCGTCGCCTTCCTGAATGACCCGGTTTTGCAATTCAAAGAATTTATGCGGCCCCTTTTGAGGATCCGAACCGATCATTATATTGACGGCCTCAGCTCCCAAGTCCCAACAGGCTTTTTTGATGTCGGCGGCTACATCGCGTTCAGGCCGCCCCGGTCTAAGGTAAATGGGAATGGCGGCATAAGCTGTATCGTGAATTTTGACCACATGGCGCAAGATTTCCAACTCTTCCGGCGATTTGCGCGCCCGAATGAGATCAATGCCTTCGTCCGCGTTCACGATGGTCGCTCCCGGCAAATTGGCCAGAATATAGTCTGTAAAATAGAGCGGCACCACGCTGGGGTGGTAAATTCCCAGCTTTTGATAGCCTCTTTTTTTCAGCCAATCCACAGCCGGGCCGGTAAAATAGTCCTTGCAAGCGAGCCAGTTGTTTGTATAGGGAGCGCCGAAATTCAACTCCAGGCCGCGCGCTCCGTAAGGCATAGCGTTATTCATGAAGGGGCCGTGCGCAAAAAGCGCCATTTCTCCTTCTTTCGGAAACAGCAGAAACGATCCGTAATGGCAGAAATCCGCCGGCCAGTCGCAATAGTAACGAATAACGCCGCCCTGCCTGGCTTCCATCCCAAACAGAATGAGACAGTCTATATCCTGTTGTTGCATGAATTTTCTGGTGACTTGCCAGCGGCGCTCCAACTCCGCGTCGCTGACCACACTCACATGGCGATCCATTTTGTAATACTTCATGGTTTCTCCTCTCCGCCCAAGGTTATCCTCGTTCACCGTTAAGATCTCAAATCATAAAAATTTTCTGCTCTGTCTTGCTGAGTCGCACAGCTCCGTCTTTCGTAACCAAGAAGTTGTCACAGGCGTTGCAGTAAGCGTCCCGGTCGCCACAGGCGGGGTGGATTGAAATAAACATGTTTTCCGCGAATTTCATGTTTTCCCCGAAAACAAAGGAGGGTCGTTCCACCAGATCGACTCCCTGTCCATGCCCTTGCAGGCGGTTTTCTTTTTCAAAACCGTTGCTTTCCTGGTATTCCAGGAGCAAAGTGCGCATGGTGGAAGCGGGAACACCCGGTCTGGCGTTTTTGGCCAGTATAGCCTGCAGCTCAAAACTCGAATTCATAGCGCGCCGCAGGGCGGGAGAAGGCTCACAGTCCACGCACCAGATTCGCTGTAATTCAGCGTAATAACCGCCTGTGCCTGTGAACTCCAAAACGATTTCCACATTGGAACCGGGTTCAATGACTTCGTTTTGCAGATAAATGGGGACATGGTATGAACGTTTTTTGCTGGCGCCGATCATGATGTTCATTTCCTCACAACCCATGTCGAGAGCCGCCTTGCGGATGTCCATGGTAACATCGCGTTCCAGGCGTCCCGGCCGGAGCCACAGCGGCAGCGCCGCGTGAATAACGTCATGAATCCGCACGGATTCTTTCATGGCAGTCAATTCTTCTTCTGATTTGACAGCTTTAACTGTGTCCACGATGTCGTCCGCGTCGACGAATTCCACTTTAGGCAGATGTTCGCGCAGATACTGCACATAATTGTACGGAGTCATAGTCTTGCGGTATAGGCCGATTTTTTTGTAATCACGTTTTTGCAGAAATTTCAGGGCTTCTTCAGGAATGAAATTATCGGTATAGCCGAAAACCGGCGCTAACGGGTAACCGAAGTTGAAACCGACGCCGCGAGCGGCAAAGTCAGGTATGGCCGTGCCGCCAGTGTAACCATGACCATAAACGGCCATTTCCCCTTCTTTGGGAAAAAGTAGTACCAGGCCGTAAGTGTTTTCACAGGGGAAATCCGTGAACCACTTAACGCCGCCGCCGCACCAGGCGTCGTTGCCATAAAGCAGCAAACAATCGACGCCTTCTTTATTCATGCCCTGGCGCACGGCTTTCCATCTTCTCTCCAATTCCGCATCGCTGATGACGGACTTGAGACTTCCGAAATGGTATGTCTTAATCATCCTGTTACCTCTCTGTTCTGGGATTTGGCGGTATTTATCGCGCAAAAAGGGAAGGGAACGGGTTGCAGCAGTTTTGGAGCTAGTGAAAAATTATAGAGCGAATATTTTGAACTTTCATCCGACAATTTAATTATACCATGCTCCCAATTGTCTGAAAAACACAAATAAGCTGTATTAAATACAACTAAAGGTTGTATTTAATACAGCTTAAACAATGCCGCTATTATTTATTATGGAACAATGGCGTACTTAATCCATTATCGTTTCTTCCGCGCGCGCGAGCAGTAGGGCAAGTTCCTGGTACAGCCTGCCCGAAACGGCGCGGCCGTCCTCCTGGACGATAACCGCGTACTCACCGTCCGGGGTAAAGCCAATGTCCTGAATTTTGCCGCCCGGCGCGGCCGTGAGATCGTAAATCCGCTTGCCGGAGCGCAGATCGTATACCGGAGCGTGGCTGGCGGATTCCGTCAGGACAATCAGCAGATCTCCTTTTTTACTGAGTTCAAAACGCTGGATTCGCTCCCCGACCGAAATAAAGCGCGTCACGCTTCCGCGTCCCAGATCAAACATCATAACTCTCCCGTCATAGCCGGCGGTGAGCAGATATTCATCTGTGAGGCGGGTTTGCCGGATCAGACCGTAATGTTCCCGCAGCAGATAGGAAGAAAGCCCGTCCCCTTTTTCCGTATCCCAAATTTCCACATAGCCGTCCGGGTAGGTAGCGGCGATATAGCGGCCGGAGGGGCTGTTGTTAAGAGTTTCCGAGCCGGGATAAAGCCCCGCCGATTGATGCGAGCGCTGTAAAATGACGGCGCCGGCGTTTGCGGTTTCAAACCAGGCAGGGTAAACATACAGTTTTTTGTTGTTTATGTCCTCCGGTTCCGCGGTGGCGCTGACTTGCGTGCTGTAAATTCCCGCGGCTCCGTCGTTTGTGATTAGGGCCGCGTAGCGCCCGTCGGGGCTGAACGCCGCCGCCACGCCCATTTTGCCGCCGAAGTCGCGGAGCAGCTCGCCGTCGGCGAGTGAATAAGCCCGCATCGCGTTGCCGTAAACGAGCAGCTCTTTGCCGTCCGGCGAAAAGGCGGCGCCAAATAAAACGGCGCCCGCGGCTTCGTCGCTTTCGCCAAAGGCATAGAGAGGAGTTCCGTCCCGCGGGCGCAGGATTTTTACATTCTCGGCGGAGAGGACGGCAAGCAAGGAAGAATCCGGGGAAAACAACAGACCGGAAACGTCGTCTACACCCAAGTCCAAGTTCTTCGCAAACAGCGTCTTCCGGCTCTCTGTTTCCCAAACAACGACTGTTCCCGCGAACGCCCCGGCCAACAGTTTTCCATCCGGGGAAAAGGCAAAGACTCTGCCGCCCAGCTGCGCCGGCATGGGGTAAGACAAGCGCTCACCGCTGCGCAGGTCTATCACGCTCAGGACGGGGGCGGGAAAATCCAGCGGACAGGCGGCCAGTGTCCGATCCGGCGAAACAGTGACGCCCGCCGTTAACATGACGCCGGTCAACTCGCCGTTCGCGGCAAGGGTCTCCGTTTTCTCCGCCCGAAAATCCCATCTGTTCAGCGTGCCGCCGGAGAGACTAAGCAATATGGCGTCGTCGGCTAAAAACGCAGCCCCGATCAGAGCGAGCGGCTGTTCCGGCGAGGCGGCGGCATGAACGGCAAGCGCCTGATGCGGACGAGCGGTTTCATAGACGGCGACCCGGTTTGTCCAATACTCCGCCGCGAGATAATAGGCGCCTGAAGGCGAAAACTGAATCGCGTTCACTTCGCTGGCGTGAGCGCTTGCCGCCGCGATACCGCCGCTGGCGGCGTCAATCAGCACCGGCCCGCCGCCGGAAACGCCCAGAATGTATTTTCCGTCCGGTGAAAAACACAAGTCCCAAAGGAGGCGGTTGTCGTTGTGAATATTTTGGATCAATTCATACGGCTGCGCGTAGACGGCGGCGGCCAGCGCCTGCCGGATCTGCTCGCCGATCGCGGCGTCGCCGTCCGGATACAGGTTTTCATATCTGGCGTAAGCAGCCAGCGCTTCCTGCGCCGCCTCCAGGTTGCTACCGCTTTCGGAATCGGAAAACGAACGCTGGATGAGCAATTGGGTTTCATTGGCGACGGCGGCTGTTCTTTGTTTTTCGATTTGGGTGGCGGCATAGACCGCTCCCGCCGCGAACAGCGAGACAATCGTCAGAGCCGTCGCCGCCGCCGACAGAAGGAGACGCATTTTACGCCGGTGAAAACGGCGGTACAGGTCGTCATAATTTACATTCAGCATCCGGGCCGCCAGGCGCAGTTTCTCATGCCGGAGTTTTTTTAGCCGCTCGCCCGCGCCGCTGCCGGAAACCACCATCGCCAAAGGCTCTTTCGCTATCCCCTCCGCGTCGAGGGGCATGATTTCCGCCGGGATAACATCGACCGGCTCGCCTTCGGTAATCACGGGGATCACGTGATCTATGCCGCGACATTCTATGAAATAGGTCAGTTCCCGCATACAGTAGCGGCTTTCCGCAAATTCCGGGCAGCACAAAATAATCAGCCATTCAGAGTGCCGGAGCGCTTCTTTCAGTGTTTCCTCCAGGTCGCCGGCCAAAGGCAGCTCGTTTTGGTCGCGAAAAAGCCGTCCCAGTTTCTTTTTCCCGGTTTTTTCCCGCAAGGCGCCAGATGGAATGGTGAATGTTTCCAACTCCTTGATCAGCCTTTCGGCGACGGCGCTGTCGCGCGGATTGTGACGATAACTGATAAAAGCGGCGTAACGGTACTCCGGCGCGAGCTTCTTGGTCATAGTCAGACACCTCCAAAACTTTCCGGCTAGTCAGGCGAAAATCAAGGCAGAGCTAAACATTAAAGGTCAATCTTTTTTTCCAGAATGTAGCCGGCGACGGCAAAGATAATAGTGGTAGCCACCGCTAAGAACAGCGTATAGATGACCAGAACTTGATTCAGAACATGGAAAAAGGCTGTTCTGTCGTCGATGTACAATAAATTAAATATCGACGGCAGGGGAAATAAATTCATTCCCGCCGTGACCAGGCGGCCGACAATAAAACTGACAGCGATGTAAACCACCGCGGTTATAATCGGGCCGAATTTGTTGTGAGCGAAAAATCCGCGCCTTACGGTCATCGCCGCGTAAGCGGTCACAACGCCGTTGATGATGCAAACTATTAGCATCAGACTGAACAAGAAGAACGCAATAACCGAAGCTAGCTGCTGCTGTTGATCAAAATAAAATAATTGCTCCAAATATTTTAGAATCAGATTATGCGAGGCGTTGCCGTATACAATAAATAATTCTATATATAGCAATAGAAGGAAATAGAGAAGAAAGACGATTCCTTCTAACAGGCCGCTCAGCAGTTTGCCGCCGATGATCTGCCAGCCATTGCGCGGAGTGAGGAACAGCATGTATCCCTCTTTGTGGTTTAATTCGCGGCTGTAAGCGGTCAGGATATCAATAAAAAGCAAGCCGAAGGAAGTAACGAACAAAATGATGAGCAAAGTCAGCGAAATTCCGAGCCGGGTGGTCTCAATATAATTTGTGCCAAAACGCAGATACAAATTGAGAGCGATAATCAAAAACAGAACAGCGGCGAAAAAAACCAGTATCCGCTTGCCGCGCAGCATGAATTCATATTTAATCAATTTTACCACGGTAAACCTCCCTGTACACGTCCTCCAGCGAGCGGCTGCTTTCCGCCGTCAATTCCGCCATCGAGCCGGAGAGAACGATGCGGCCGTGATCCAAAAAAACAGCTTCGTCTATAACCGTCTCCAAATCATCCACCAAATGGCTCGTGACAAAAATAACGCGGTCTTCTCTCCGCTCTTTTTTGATCAAATTCAGGACGAGGTCGCGGATAACCACGTCGATTCCGTTCAGCGGCTCGTCCAGTAGCACCACTGCCGCCCGGCGGCTGAAAACCAGAATCAGTTTCAGGCCGGCCCTCATGCCAGTGGAAAGATCGCGCACTTTCATCTCCGCCGTCAGATTGAACAACGGTAAATAATGGAAGCATCTTTCCCGGTCAAAATCGGAAAACATGTCGGTAAAAAAACCGATGATGGTTTTAATACGCAAGGCGGCGTACAGATATTCTTCCGTGGACATAAAAGCTACGTCGGCTTTCGTTCGGGAACCGGGCGGGCGCCCGTCCAGCAGAATTTCGCCGCCGCTCGCTTTGACAAGACCGGCCGCGATTTTCAAAAAAGTAGTCTTCCCGCTGCCGTTCGGCCCAAGCAGCCCAATGATCCGCCCCCCTAAAGCCGTTATTTGAAAATTATCCAGCGCCAGCTTCCCTCCGTAGCGCTTGCTCAATCCTTTCGCGGTCAGAACGGGATGGAGGCTAAAAACAGCGTTGCTCATAACTCTCCTTTCTTACGGCGTCCCCGCCATAAGCCAAATATACCCAGTGCGACGAACAGGACGGACAGCGCCTGCGAAACCGGAATCCGCGTCAGCGGAATCAACAGCTGATCTGTGCGCAAAGCCTCCAGCCAAAAGCGGCCGCACCCTTCGCCGATGAAATAAAGGAACATGATCTCGCCCGGAAAAGTTTTGCGCCGGCGCCAGAAAACGAGAATCAGGAGCAGGGCGAGATTCCACATCCCTTCATACAAAAAGGTCGGATGGACGGAAATATATGGCTCGCCTCCGTACCAGACGGGATGGGCCAGCATAGCCGTATCCAGCGCGGGGGAAATCATGCCCGGCGGCACAATGGCGCGGCGGAACTGCATGGCCAAAAACCAGTCGGTATAACCGCCGAAAGCCTCGGCGTTAAAAAAATTACCCCAGCGGCCGATGATTTGTCCGACCAGCAGACCGCAGACGGTATAATCGGCCAAATAAAAAAAAGACAAGCGCCGCCGGCGCGTAAAAATCAGCATCGCCAGCGCGCCGCCCAGCACGGCTCCGAATACGGCCAACCCGCCCTCCCGCAGATTAAATATGCTGAGAAGATTGTTTTTATAGTTGTCCCAGGAAAAAATCACGTAGTAGGCGCGAGCGCCAACCAAGCCAAAGACGACGCCCCATAGGGCAAAATCGTACATGACGTCCGTTTTTTCGCCGTCCCGGCGCATGAGCGCCTGCGCCGTCAGCAGACCGGCGATCATGGCCAGCGCTATCAAAAGCCCGTAATAATAAACCGAAAAGCCGAAAACATCAAAACCGCGCGGCAAATTCTTTATCACAATGCCAAGATGCGGAAAAACCACATCGGGAGCAAAGTTTAAATCCATGGGCGGCCTCCAATCCTTATTCCCGGAACAAATTCGCCAAACAGGCGGGAAATCCTGCCTCGCCGAGAATATAAGCGCAGCGGCGGCCAGGTGAAAACCTTTCCCCTTTTTCGCGGAAGGACTTGCGTCCGGCGCGGTTTTCTGTTAGTATACGATATGTTCCCTGTCGGAGCGGCAATATTCAGGATGGAATTATCGGGGAGGAGCAAATGCCTTTCAAAGTTGAAAAAATCAGTCCTAATCAAGTGGAGCTGGAGATTACGGTCGAGGCGGCGGTTTTTAGCGAACAGTTGAAAAAAACGGCGAAAAAACTCGCCGGCCGGGTCAATATACCGGGATTTCGCAAGGGAGAAGCCCCGTTGTACATTTTAGAGGCTCGCCG
>JAIRRL010000099.1 GCA_031255985.1 Gracilibacteraceae bacterium | reverse complement strand
CCGTAAAATAATATCCATCCGAGCGAGGCCATGGAATTATACAGGCTGAGGCTCATATAGCGGTTGGCGAAGGCGGCGAAGCCGGAATTGGGTATCCAGCTCGCTATCGTCGTCGGCAGCGTTACCAGGGCGATGCCGAAAATGATAGGGATAACGCCGGCCTGATTCACTTTCAGCGGGATATGCGTACTCTGACCGCCGTAAACCTTGCGCCCCACAACGCGCTTCGTGTACTGAACGGGGATTTTGCGCTGTCCCTGCTGAATGAAAACGACCGCTATCACCATCGCCACGGCGACTACCGCCACGGCTATAACGACGAGGATTGTGATTGAATGAGCGAGATACAGGCGCATCATTTCCTTGATCCCGTCAGGCACGCCGGCGACTATACCGGCGAAAATAATGAGCGAAATACCGTTGCCTATTCCTTTTTCCGTGATCTGTTCCCCCAGCCACATGAGGAAAGCCGTCCCGGCGGTGAGAACCAGAGTAACGAGCAGATAAATCGACCAGTCCGGCGCGCCCGCCGGTATAATGATGGCGGTCTTAAAGCCCATCGTGATGCCAAAACCGTTGATGAAGCCGAACACCACCGTGGCGTAACGGATGTATTGGGCGATTTTTTTCCGCCCCTGCTCCCCTTCTTTTTGCAGACGTTCCAGATGAGGAATAACCACGGTCAGAAGCTGCATGATGATGGAAGCCGTGATATAAGGCATGATGCTCAAAGTAAACACGGAGAAACGCTTCAGGGAACCGCCGGAAAACGTGTTAAAAAAATCCATGATGCCGCCGGAACCGATCTGCCCCACCAGAAATTCCGTATTGATATACGGGATGGGGATATGCGTTCCAATGCGGAATACAAGCAGCATGAGCAAGGTAAAAATTATCTTCCGCCTGATGCTTACGGCGGCCCAGGCGTCCTTTAAGGTTTGGATAATCACTTATCGCCACCCGCCTCTACTTCACCGCCTGCCGCCGTAATTTTCGCCGCCGCGGTTTTGCTGACTTTATCCAAGCGGACGATAACGGCTTTGGTCAGTTCGCCCTCGCCCAGCAGTTTTACCCTCTTGGCTTTTTTGATCAGGCCGACCTCAATCAGGCTGTCAAGCGTGACCAGGTCGCCCGCTTCAAATTTGTCTTCCAGGGCGGAGACGTTCAGCACCGTATAATCCTTGCGGAAAATATTGGTAAAACCGCGTTTGGGCAAACGGCGCGTCACCGGCATCTGGCCGCCCTCAAATCCCGGCCGCACTCCGCCGCCGGAGCGGGCTTTCTGGCCTTTGTGCCCTTTGCCGGCCGTATTGCCTAACCCGGAACCGTTGCCGCGCCCCAACCGCTTGCGCGGCCGGCGCGACCCCGGCGCCGGTTTTAATTCATGCAGCTTCATAGCGCACCCCTTTCCATAAATTGCCGCTGCCGGACTGGATCAGCCCAGTATTTCCGCCACCGTACGGCCGCGGAGTTTCGCCACCTCATCCTCGCGTTTCAGCGAACGCAAGCCCTGCATCGTCGCGTGGACGACATTGTGGGGATTTGAGGAACCGATGGATTTCGTCAATATATCCTTTACCCCGGCCGCCTCCAGCACGGCGCGCACGGCGCCGCCGGCGATGACGCCGGTTCCGCGGGAAGCCGGCTTCAGCAGCACCCGCCCCGCCCCGTACAAACCGATGATGGGATGCGGTATGGTTGTTCCCTTGATCGGGATGGAAATCATTTTTTTCTTCGCGTCTTCCACTCCCTTGCGGATGGCTTCCGGCACCTCGGCCGCTTTGCCCAGGCCGGCGCCGACCTTGCCGCCGCCGTCGCCGACTACGACCAGTACGCTGAAACTGAAACGGCGGCCGCCTTTTACGACTTTGGCCACACGGTTTATATCCACCACCGTTTCGATCAGTTCCGGCCTGTCGTCTCTCCGGTCGTCGCGCCGGGAATCACGCCGCCCGCCGGGACCGTCGCCCCGTCTGCCTCCTTCGCGTCCGCCGCGCTCTCTCCTGCCAAATTCATTCGCCAAAATCATTCCTCCTTAAATCAGACCGCCCGCCAGTCTAAAATTTCAGTCCCGCTTCCCTGGCGCCGTCCGCCAGGGCGGCCACCCGGCCGTGATAGAGGAAGCCGCCGCGGTCGTACACCACTTCGCTTATCCCTTTAGCCTCCGCCCGCCGGCCGATGAGTTCGCCAACTTTTTTGGCGCCTTCCACATTGCCGCCGCTCAGTCCCGTCTCCTTAAACTCCGCTTCCAGCGAAGACGCCGCCGCCAGCGTGACTCTGAGTTCATCGTCAATCAGCTGGGCGTATATGTGCTTCAAACTCCGGAACACCGCCAAGCGCGGTCTCGCCTGCGTACCGCTCATTTTTTTCCGCACGCTCCTGTGTTTCGGCTTGCGCAGCGCCCGGCGGTCGCTTTTCTTAATCACAGCGTATCATCCTTTCAGGCGGCAAGAGATTTGGCCCTTGCCTTATTTTTTGCCGCCGGCTTTGCCTTCCTTGCGGCGGATCACTTCTTTTTCATATTTAATCCCTTTGCCTTTATACGGCTCCGGCGGACGCTGCTCGCGCACATTCGCGGCGAAAACGCCGACTTTTTCCTTATCGATGCCCCTGATAACTATCCTGTTTTGAGCCGGGACTTCGATTTCTACGCCTTCGAGCGGCTTCATCTCCACCGGATGGGATTTGCCCACCGCCAAAACAAGGTTGGCGCCCGACATGGAAGCGCGATAACCCACGCCGACCAGCTCCAAGTTTTTCTGAAACCCGTTCGTCACGCCCTCAACCATGTTGAAGAGCAAAGTGCGCGTCAAGCCGTGCAGCGAGCGATTGCGCGGCTCGTCATTCGGGCGGGTGACATAAATCACGTTATCCTCAACGTTTATAGTGATTTCCGGGCGCAATTCCCGGACGAGCGTACCTTTCGGCCCCGTCACCGTGAAAATATTGCCGTCTCTCGTTATCGTCACCCCGGCGGGGACCGTTATCGGTTTTTTGCCTACACGGGACATATCAGACCTCCATCCTCACCAGATATAGCAGATTACTTCGCCGCCCAGACCTTCCTTGCGGGCCTGACGATCCGGCATGACGCCCTTGGAAGTGGAAATCACCGCCACTCCCAGCCCCCCCAGCACCTTGGGCAGCTGGTCTTTCTTGGCGTACACGCGCAAGCCGGGGCGGCTGATGCGTTTCATCCCGGTGATGACCCGCTTGCGTTCCGCGCCGTATTTCAGATAAAGGCGAAGCATTCCCTGCTTATTGTCCTTGATGTATTCATAATCTTTGATGAAACCTTCCTGTTTCATCAGTTCCGCCAGCGCTTTCTTCATCCCGGAAGACGGCACTTCCACCTTGTCATGGTAAACCATGCCGGCATTGCGTATTCTTGTAAGGAAATCAGCGATAGGATCCGACATAGACACGGCCGTTTTCCCCCTTTCTCTCCGTCATCATCTTGCCAAATATTACCAACTGGCCTTCGTTACTCCCGGCAATTCGCCCTTGTAAGCCAACTCCCGGAAACAGACGCGGCAAACGCCGAATTTGCGCAAATAGGCGTGCGGGCGGCCGCAAATCTTGCAGCGGTTATGGAAACGCACCGCGTATTTGGGTTTGCGGCTCTGACGCACGATCATCGCTGTTTTGGCCATATTGTTCCTCCTTAGTCCTTTTCGCGGAACGGCATACCAAAACCTTTGAGCAGCGCTTTCGCTTCGCTGTCGGTTTTGGCTGTCGTCACGAAAACGATATCCATGCCCCGGATCTTATCGATTTTATCGTAATTTATCTCCGGAAAAATAAGCTGCTCCCTGACGCCGAGGGTGTAATTGCCCCTGCCGTCAAAGGATTTGGCGGAAACGCCCTGAAAATCGCGCACGCGGGGCAGGGCCACATTAAGCAGCCGGTCGGCGAATTCATACATTCTTTCCCCGCGGAGCGTGACTTTTACGCCGATGGACATGCCGGCGCGCAGCTTAAACCCGGCGATGGATTTTTTGGCTTTGGTCACGACCGGTTTTTGTCCCGTGATGGTCATGATATCGTCCACCGCGCCGTCGATAGCCTTGGGATTGGCGATCGCCTCGCCCAGGCCGACGTTAACGACGATCTTGTCCAGGCGGGGCGCCTGCATGATGTTTTTATAGCCGAATTCTTTTTGCAGAGTTTTGGTCAGTTCGTTTTTGTAATACTCTTTCAAGCGGGCCACCGAAAAACCCTCCTCTCCCGGTTTGTTTATTTGCGTTTATCGGGCAGATTGTGCCCGCATTTCTTGCAAACGCGCGCCTTGCCCTCCGCCGTCTGTTTTACGCTGCGGCGCGTGACGGAGTTACATTCTGTGCAAAAGAGCATCACGTTTGAACTCGCTATCGGCGCTTCCTTGTCCAAAATCCCGCCCTGGGGCAGCTCCTTGGTCGGTTTTTGGTGTTTTTTGACAATATTTACTTTTTCTACTACAACGCGGTTTTTACCCGGAAAAACTGCCAGCACCCGGCCTTTTTTTCCGGCGTCCTTGCCGGTTATAACCATGACCACGTCGCCGGTTTTTACATGTATTTTTTTGCCTGCGGCCATTTTCATTCACCTCCGTCCGTTCTTAAAGCACTTCCGGGGCTAAAGACACGATTTTCATGTAGTCCTTTTCCCGGAGTTCGCGGGCTACGGGGCCAAAAATGCGCGTACCCCGCGGGCTTTTATCGTCCTTGATGATGACGGCCGCGTTTTCACTGAAACGAATATAGGAGCCGTCCCGCCGCTTTATTTCCTTTTTTGTCCGGACGACAACCGCTTTGACCACTTCGCCTTTTTTCACCACGCCGCCGGGAGTCGCTTCTTTGACCGCGGCGACAATCACGTCGCCAATGGAGGCGTAACGCCGTCTGGAGCCGCCCATCACGCGGATACAGAGCAGTTTTTTCGCGCCAGTGTTGTCTCCGACCCTTAAAGTCGTTTCTGCCTGAATCATCGGAATCCCCCGTTTCCGGCGAACCGGTAAGCACCATGTATCGCCATTTTTATCACCGAACTAACCCGCCATAGGAAGTCCGCTCAATGCCTCACAGCGCCACAGCCCGTTCGACCACCTTGACCAGCCGCGTGTATTTGTCCTTGCTCAGATGCCGCGTCTCCATTATTTCAACTATGTCGCCGGTTTTGGCTTCGTTGTTTTCATCATGCGCTTTATATTTTTTCGTGAATTTCATGGTCTTTTTGTACAAAGGATGGCTTTTTTTCGTTTCTATCGCCACAACTATGGTTTTATCCATCTTGTCGCTGACCACTTTGCCGACGAGCGTCCGGCGCCGCTTTCTCTCCAATGCGTTTCCCTCCTTACTTTCCCGCTCAGGCGCGTTTTAGCTCGCGCTCGCGCAATACGGTCCAACCCCTGGCGATGTCCTTGCGCACTTGCCTGATGCGCATCGGGTTGTCCAACTGCCCGGTGGCCAGCTGGAAACGCAGATTAAACAGTTCCGTTTTAAGCTGATCGATTTGCTTCAAAACTTCCTCGTCGGTCATATCGTGAATTTTCTTATCCTTCGCCACTTACGCCACCTCCAGCCTGCTCCGGCCCGTCTGTCCTCTCCGGTTTGTCTGTTAGCGCCGGTTCGCCTGTTTGCGCCGGCTCGCCCGGCTGATCGATCCGGCGGACGAATTTGCATTTGACCGGCAGCTTATGCGCCGCCAGACGCAGCGCTTCCCGCGCCACTTCCTCCGGGACGCCGGCCAGTTCGAACATGACGCGGTCAGGTTTGACCGCGGCCACCCAGTATTCGGGCGAGCCTTTGCCGCTGCCCATGCGAGTTTCCGCCGGTTTGGCCGTGATCGGCCGATCCGGGAAAATATTTATCCATACTTTGCCGCCGCGTTTGATATAGCGCGTCATGGCGATACGGGCCGCTTCGATCTGCCTGTTCGTGATCCAGGCCGCCCCCAGCGACATGAGACCGTATTCGCCGTAAACGACTTTATTGCCGCGCGCCGCTCTGCCGCTCAGTTTCGGTTTATGCTGTTTGCGGCGCTTTACTCTGGTCGGTATAAGCATTTTTACGCCCCTCCTCCCGCCTGGCCGCTTTTTTTGGCCGGAAGAACCTCTCCCTTATATATCCAGACTTTGACGCCGATTTTGCCGTAAGTGGTGTTCGCTTCGGCAAAACCGTAATCTATATCGGCCCGCAGAGTGTGCAGCGGCACCTTGCCCTCGTTGTACCACTCCGTGCGGGCGATTTCCGCGCCACCCAGCCGGCCGCCGCAGGAAATCTTAATGCCCTGGGCTCCGGAACGCATAGTCCGGCCCACCGTCTGCTTCATCGCCCGCCGGAAAGCTATGCGTTTTTCCAACTGCTGGGCCACGCTGTCCGCCACGAGACTCGCGTCCAGTTCCGGCCGTTTAATCTCCAGGATGTTGACATTGACTTTTTTGCCGATCAAGGCTTCGATTTCCTTGGTCAGCAGATCAATGCCCGCCCCGCCCCGGCCGATGACGATGCCGGGTCTGGCCGCGTGGACGAATATTTTAACCGGGTTGGTGCCGGCCCGCTCGATCTCCACCCGCGGCACCCCGGCCGCGCTCATTTTTTTCATGATGAACCTGCGGATTTTGATGTCTTCGTGCAGCAGTTCCCCATAATTACGGTCGGCGTACCAGCGGCCCTCCCAGTTGCGGATAATGCCCACGCGCAACCCGTGCGGATTTACTTTTTGACCCATAAATCTGACTATCCCTCCCCTTCTCAGTCGCTCACGACGACCGTGATATGGCTCATGCGTTTGCGAATCCTGTCCGCGCGGCCTCTGGCTCTGGGCTGGACGCGCTTCATCGTGGGGCCTTGATCGACGAATATACGCCGGACGTATAAATCGTCAGGATTCAGGTCAAGATTGTGGGTGGCGTTAGCCACCGCCGATTTAAGCGCCTTGCTCACCGGTTCGCGCGCCGTGCCCGGCGTGAAGCGCAAAACGGCTTCCGCCTCCGCTACTTTTTTCCCGCGGATCAAATCCACGACAAGGCGAGCTTTCCGGGGAGACACGCGTATATTTCTGGCTATCGCTCTGGCTTCCATGCTTACTCTCCCTCTCAGCGCAGACCGCTGGATTTTTCGCTGCCGGCGTGACCCTTGAACGTTCTGGTGGGGACAAACTCGCCGAGTTTATGCCCGACCATATCCTCGGTGACATAAATCGGCACATGTTTGCGGCCGTCATGGATGGCGAAGGTGTGCCCAATCATCTGCGGAAATATCGTAGAGCGCCGTGACCAGGTTTTCAGCACCTGCTTGCCGCCGCTCCTGTTCATCTGCTCCACGCGGGCCAGAAGGCGTTCGTTCACATACGGTCCTTTTTTAACGGATCTACCCATCCTGAGGTCTCCCCTCCTTTATTTGCCTCTGCGTTTAACAATAAACTTATCGCTGCGGTTCTTTTTCTTCCGCGTCTTGGCGCCCAGGGCCGGTTTGCCCCACGGCGTGCAGGGGTTGCGCCCGATCGGGTTGCGTCCTTCGCCGCCGCCGTGCGGATGGTCGCACGGGTTCATCACCGCGCCGCGGACAGTGGGCCGTTTGCCCAGCCAGCGGTTGCGCCCGGCTTTGCCGATAGTCACGTTTTCGTAATCAAGATTGCCGACCTGGCCGACGGTGGCGCGGCATTCGCTGAAAATCAGGCGCATTTCGCCTGAAGGCAGACGCAAGGTCGCGTAGCGCCCTTCTTTGGCCATAAGCTGGGCCGAGCCGCCGGCGCCGCGGACGAGCTGGCCGCCTTTGCCCGGCTTCATCTCGATATTATGAACCAAGGTGCCGACGGGGATGTTTTTCAGCGGCAGGGCGTTGCCCACCTTGATATCCGCGTCCGGGCCGCTCACGATCTCCTGGCCGAGCCTCAGTCCGTGCGGGGCGAGAATATAAGCCTTCTGCCCGTCGGCGTAATGAAGCAGGGCGATGTTGGCGCCGCGGTTCGGATCGTATTCAATACTCGCGACTTTCGCCGGCACGCCTTCTTTGTTCCGGCGAAAGTCAATGACGCGATAGCGGCGCTTATGCCCGCCGCCCCGGTGGCGCACGGTCAGCTTGCCGAGGTTGTTGCGGCCGCCTTTGCTTTTGAGCGGGCGGAGCAAGGAGCGCTCCGGCTCGCAGCGGGTGATTTCCTCAAAAGTCAAAACCGTCATCTGCCTGCGTCCGGGCGAAGTCGGCTTAAATTTCCTGATAGGCATGTCCATCCTCCTGAAAGTCAGAATTACAGTCCGGCAAAACCTTCTATTTTGTGGCCTTCGCGCAAGGAGACGACGGCTTTCTTGCGCGCCGGCGTCATTCCGGCTGAACGGCCCACTTTTTTCAGCTTGCCTTTGACGTTCAGCGTCCGCACTTCCATGACGCTCACCTTGAACATTTTTTCCACGGCGTGTTTGATTTCTATTTTATTCGCGGCCGGATCCACCCAAAAACTGTATTTGTTCTGCTCCAGCATCCCGACGGATTTCTCCGATATGACGGGGCGGATCAAGACGTCGCGCGCGTCACGCATTGCCAAGCACCTCCTCCGTCCGGGCGATAGAGTCTTTGGTAAAAATTAGAAAATCATGCTTCATCACATCGAGAATATTCAGGCTGTCGGCGCGAATAGCGCGGCAGCCGGGCAGATTGCGAAGGGAAAGACGGACGTTGTCCGCGCTCCCGTCCAAAACCACCAGGGCGTTAGCCGTAACGCCCAGGGCGCCGAGAGCTTTGCG
>JAIRRL010000073.1 GCA_031255985.1 Gracilibacteraceae bacterium | reverse complement strand
ATCGACGCTTTGAACCGGGCGTTCGCCGCCGTTCTCGTCCGGGCGGAAGAAGGGGAACAGACGGCTACGCTGGAAACCGAGGAAATACAGATAGAACTGATGATTCGCGGTATAATCCGCCGGGCGCTCCTGCGGCCGGAAGGCTTGCCTTTCGTCCGCCTGTTCGCTTACCGCTCCCGCCTGGAAATCATCATCGCCTTTGTCGCCGTGCTGGAACTTTTGCGCGGGGGGTTGCTGCGGGCGAGGGCCAGTGAAAACGCGGACGATATTTTCATCATCCCGACGGCCAAAGCGCGCGAATACGCCGATCTGCCGGAAAAAGCCCTGTGAACAGCGCCGGGGTGATGTTCCGGGAAAAAGAAATCGCGGCATTGGAAGCCTTGTTGTTCATGGCGCGGGAACCGCTGGCCCCGGAGCGGCTGTCGGAGCTGCTGGAAGTGAGTCCGCCGGATGTGGAGGATTTTCTCGCTTTGCTCGCCGAGCGCTATGAGCGGGAGGACTGCGGCCTGACCATAGTCCGCCGCGAAACGGGCGTCCGTCTCGCCGCCAAGGGCGAGACGGCGCCGTATATCCAGGCGCTCTACCGTCAGCCGATCCAGGTTTTGTCGCAGGCGGCCCTGGAAACGCTGGCCGTGATCGCTTACCGCCAGCCGGTGACCAAGGGCGAGATTGACCTGATCCGCGGGGTGCAGTCGGACACGGCCCTGCGCGCCCTGGTGGAAAAGGGCCTGGCGCAGGAAGCCGGGCGGCGGGAAAGCGCGGGGCGGCCGTTTTTATACGTTACGACGCCGGAGTTCCTGCATCATTTTAATCTGAACTCCGTCGCGGAATTACCGCCCGTGAATTTGTAAAAATCCGTGATTTATAGTAAACTGTATTCGCCGGCCGCCGCGCCGGCGCCCAAAATCAATTAAAGCAGGGATAAAAAAACGTGTCTCAACTGAAACGCTCCGTGCTGCTGGTCTCGTTGGACATCTTTCTGATCAATCTGGCGCTGCTGGCCAGTTTTTACCTTCGCCTGGAGGAACGGCCCGGCGAACTGGCGCAATACCGTCCGACCTATCTGGCGGCGGCGGCGGCGGCTACTTTGATCATACCTCTGGTTTACCGTTTCTTTGGTCTTTACCGTCATATCTGGCGTTACGCCAGCATCGGCGAACTGTGGGCGATAGTCGTCGCCTCGGCGGTGGGCGTGGGCGCGGTGGCGGCCGTTTTGTTCTGCGTTTCCTTTGCCGCTGGCGCCATCCCGGCGGCCGGCGCGTTTCGCCGTCTGCCTCATATCGTCACGGTTTTGTTCTGGCTGTCCGTCATGCTGCTCACGGGCGGGGCGCGCTTCGTCCAGCGGGTGCGTCAGCTGCGGGGGCGGGCCGGCGGCGGCGGTTCCCCCGTCCCCGCCAAAAAGATCCTGATCATCGGGGCCGGCGACGCGGGCCTGGTGGCGCTCAGGGAGTTAAAAAACGGCGTTTACCGCTATGGTTCCCCCGTCGGCTTCATCGACGACGCGCCGGAAAAAAAAGGGCTTATGCTGCAAGGCGTGCCGGTACTGGGCGCCAGGCGGGACATACCGGCCTTGGTGCGCGACTACGAGGTGGATGAAATCATCATCGCCATTCCCTCGGCTTCCGGCCAGGAACTGGGGGAGATCGCGGATATATGCAAAAAAACGCCGGCGGCGCTGAAAATTTTGCCGGGCGTTTACGATATTTTGAGCGGCAAACTGACCGTCAGCGCCATCCGCGAAGTCGAAGTGGAGGATTTGCTGGGGCGGGCGCCGGTCGATTTGAATGTGGCGGAGGTCGCGGGTTATCTGAACGGAGGAACGATTCTCGTCACCGGCGCGGGCGGCTCGATCGGCTCGGAACTTTGCCGTCAGATTTTACGTTTCGGCCCGCGCCGCGTTATTCTCGGCGGCCACGGCGAAAACAGTATTTTTGCCATCCAGCAGGAATTAGGCGGGGCGCCGGTCACAGCCGAGATATTTGATATCCGCGACGAACAAAAAGTCCGCCGGGTTTTTGCCCAATACTCGCCGACGGTCGTTTTTCACGCCGCCGCCCATAAACATGTTCCCCTGATGGAACATAACCCGGAAGAAGCCATGCTCAGTAATGTGCTGGGGACGCGCAATCTGGCCCAGGCCGGGCATGAGAGCGGCGCGCGGGCGTTTATCATGATTTCGACGGATAAAGCCGTACACCCGGCCAGCGTTATGGGGGCCTCGAAGCGGATAGGCGAAATGATCATTCAGGACATGAACACCCGCTCGGAGACTAAATTCGCCGCCGTGCGCTTCGGCAACGTACTCGGCAGCCGCGGCAGCGTTATCCCGACTTTTAAGCGGCAAATCCGGCTGGGGGGGCCGGTGACGGTCACGCATCCGGAAATGACACGCTATTTTATGACGATACCCGAAGCCTGCCAGCTTGTGATCCAGGCGGGGGCGATGGCCGCGGGCGGCGAGATTTTCGTGCTGGACATGGGGCAGCCTGTGCGGATCGTCGATCTGGCGGAGGCGCTCATCCGTTTGTCCGGGTTTGAGCCGGGATCGGATATTCCCATCGTTTTCACCGGCGTCCGGCCGGGGG
>JAIRRL010000047.1 GCA_031255985.1 Gracilibacteraceae bacterium | reverse complement strand
TATATAACAGACGCCTGGCAGGAAACAGCGGATTGAGCGGCCTTTACTTCTTGGCGCCCGTCAGTCCCGGAGTTTATACTTGGGTATCCTGTTCGCTTAACCCTAACGGAATCAAGGTTTCCGTAATTACGGCCTGCGTCACCTTTGCAGCTTCCAGAACCGGCGGTCAGCCGTCCAGATTGAGCAAACGCCGAGTGCTTCTGCCATTTGGTTTCACCTCTTGTTCCGATTTTCGGCAACAAAAAAGCACCGTTCATTAAGTAACAGGCGATCTCCGTCTTCATTGTTTTTTATGGAATTAATTTTATGACGATTATGCCGAATTTGGTTAGTTTTTGCTAATTTTTTTCTTGACGCGGCTCTTGCCGGCGTGCTATACTGAATTCCCAGGTCGTTTCATTTACTGCATTTCCTGTATTTCCTGTATTTCCTGTATTTTCCACATTCTCTGTATTCCTTGATGAGGGGTGATTTTTTTGCTGAATCGCTTTATCTCCGGCGGGGGCGCGATCGCCGCCGGCTTGCTGATTTCTCTTGGGCCGCGCTATATTTTCCGTCTTTGTCCGCCGACGGCTGACGGCGGCTGGATGAGGTGCCATTGGACGGGGCAGGCTGAATTGGGGGCCGGGCTTTTGCTGACGCTGCTCGGCGCCTGCCTGCTCGTTTTTTCCGCCAAACAAACGCGCCTCGGCCTCAGCGTCGCGGTCTTTTTCACCGCTTTGCTCGCCCTGCTTCTGCCCGCGGCCCTGATCGGCGGCTGCCCGATGGAAACCATGGCCTGCCGCCGCGTTGCTTTTCCCGCCGTCACGGTGATCAGCATCCTCACGCTTACGGGCTTCGCTTTAAACTCCTTTTACCTGATGGGCGGCAGAGGAAAGGCGGTGAGCGTCAATGGATGACAGGCCGTATCTGACCTTTTCCGATCTGGCGTTCTGCAACCTGAAAAGGCGGCCTGTCCGGACGGCCGGGCTTATCATTCTGGTCGCGATCATGTCTTTTGTCCTCTTTGGCGGCTCGCTAATAACCTACGGCCTGTTCAACGGCACGGACGCCCTGGCCAGCCGTCTGGGCGCGGATCTCCTGATCGTGCCCAAGGGATATGACCAGACGGTGGAGGGGATTTTGCTGCGCGGCGAACCGAGCGCTTTTTATATGGACGGGGCCTGGACGGAAAAAATCGCGGCGGTCGAAGGTGTGCGCGCCGTTTCCCCGCAGTTATTCGTCGCTTCCCTCAACGCCAGTTGCTGCGCCATGCCGATCCAGCTAATCGGCTTCGAGCAAAAAACGGATTTTGTCATTGAACCCTGGATCAGAACCGCTTATCCCGGCGATCTGGCGGACGGGGATATCGTCGTGGGCGGCGCTGTTTCCGGCCGGGTGGGAGAGGCGATCAAGTTTTTCGACCGTGATTATCGCATTGCGGCTAAAATGGAAAAAACAGGAACAGGATTTGACGCTTCTATTTTTATGAACATGGCGTCGGCGAGAGCGGCGGCGGCTGATTACAGCGCGGCGGGCGGAACTCCGCTCCCCGCGGCCGGGGCGGTTTCTTCCCTGGCGGTGACGATAGATGAGGGTTTTACGATTAGCGGCGTGACCGGCGGGATCAACAGTGAATTTGGCTATGGGAGCAGCGGCATAGTCGTCGTGGCGGCAAAAACCATCGTCCACAGCGTGGCGGGCGGTCTGCGCGCAATCGTGACTTTTTCCGCCGCTCTGGCCGCTTTGCTCTGGTTTGTTGCGCTGTTAGTCCTGGCCGTCGTTTTTTCCGTGGTTATAAACGAGCGAAAAAGGGAATTCGGCGTTTTGCGCTCTCTGGGGGCCACGCGCCGCAAACTCCAGGCGCTGGTTTTTCTGGAGGCGGGAGTGGTGAGCCTCACCGGCGGCGGGGCAGGCGTGTTTTTGGCCGCCCTGATCATAATCCCCTTCCGGGCCTACATTCAGGACGCGGCGGCCATGCCTTACATGCAGCCTTCGCCGGGGGGATTCGTCGCCGTGACCATCGCCTGTCTGCTGCTTTCCTTCGCCGTGGGGCCGCTGGCTTCCCTGTTTTCCGCTGTGAAAATAGGCCGCGCCGACGCTTACGCCGTTATCAGGGAGGGCGAAGCGTGATTTTGACGGCGCAGGCGCTGCGGAAGCAATATCCGCGGGGCGAGCAGGTTTTTTACGCGGTGGACGGCGTGTCGCTGACTCTGGCGGCGGGTGAGTTTGTCTGCCTGACCGGGCGCTCCGGCTGCGGCAAGACCACTTTGCTCAACATTTTGGCCGGTCTGCTCACGCCTGATGCCGGCAGCGTCAGTTTTGCCGGGCAAGAATACGCCGATCTGGACGACAAGGCGCTTTCCCGCCTGCGCAATACGCGGCTGGGCTATATCACGCAGGGTCAAAGCCTGCTGGCTAATTTTACGGCGCTGCAAAACGTGGTTCTGCCATACGCGCTGCGGCGGCGGCCGGGCAATCCGGCGAACCGGGCCTTGGCTCTCCTGGAGCAGATGGGGCTGGGCAGCGCGGCGGCTCAATATCCCGCCAGCCTTTCCGGCGGAGAAGCGCGCCGGGTCGCTATCGCCCGCGCTCTGCTGCCGGAACCGGAGCTACTGATTGCCGACGAGCCGACCGGAGATTTGGATGGGGAGACGGCGGCGGAAATTATGCGGATTTTTGCCGCAATCGCGGAACAGGGAACAGCGGTGCTGATGGCGACGCACGACACGGCGGCGGCGCGTTACGGCAGCCGGATTTTGACCATGCGGGCCGGGAGGCTTGTCAAAGTTGGGGGCGGCAGAGGCGCCGGTACATAAGCAAGCTTATCTTGATATCGCATCAAAAAAGGAGTATACTGAGGGCAAACATATTATCAGCGGCGAAGACGCCGCCGGAGAAATTAAGAGAGGCTTTTGTATGAGGGAAGTGCTGACAATAGCTTTGCCCAAAGGCAAATTGCTGGCGCGCTCGCTGGAATTGCTGCGGGGATTCGGCATCCCCTGCGCCGATGTGGGGCGGGAATCGCGCCGGCTGACATTTGATTTTCCGGCTTGCCGGGCGCGGCTCATTATCTGCCGGCCGACGGATATTCCGACTTATGTGGAATACGGGGCGGCCGACGCCGGCTTTGTCGGCAAGGACACCATAGTGGAGCAAAACCGGGATGTGGCGGAATTGCTGGATTTGAAATACGGCGCCTGCCGTTTTATCGTGGCGGCCCCGGAAGAAGCGCTGCCGCCGCGCCGGCCGGACGGCGGCTATGATTTAAAGGCGTTCAACCGGGCGCGCGTCGCGACAAAATTCCCCAGGGTCGCGCGACTGTTTTTTACCGAACAGGGGATGCAGGTCACGACGATCAAGCTGCACGGCAATATCGAGCTGGCGCCGAAAGTCGGCCTGGCGGAAATGATTGTGGATATTGTGTCCTCCGGCGCTACGCTGAAAGAAAACAAGCTGGTGGAAATAGCGTCGATTTTTGAGGCGACCACGCGGCTGATCGCGAACCGGGTGACGTATCGCCTGCGTTTTGACGCGATCCGCGCTCTGACGGACAATTTGCGGGAGCAGGTCAACGGGGCCGGGCGGGAGGAAAAAGCGGGATGAAGGAGATTGTAAGCGACGCCGACTGGGATCTGGCGGCGCGGCGGCGCGGAACCGGCGCGGACAGGCGCGCTCTGGCCGACACGGTAGCCGCTATCTTAGCCAAAGTGGCGGACGAAGGGGACGAGGCTTTATACGATCTGACAGAGCGTTTTGACGGCCCTGACCTGCGCGGCGCCGGTCTGCGCGTGACTGAAGCGGAAATCGCCCAAGCGGGCGGGGCGGTGTCGGCGGAATGGCTGGCGGCGCTGCGGGCGGCGCGGGACAATATCCGCCGTTACCATGAAAAACAAAAGCGCGTTTCCTGGCTGGAGCCGGCGGCGGACGGTTCCATCCTCGGACAGATGACGCGGCCGCTCGCCAGCGTGGGGATATATGTTCCGGGCGGCACGGCGGCCTATCCGTCCTCGGTGCTCATGAACGCCGTCCCGGCGGCGGTGGCCGGGGTGGAGCGGATAGTCATGGTTTCACCGCCTCAGCGGGACGGGCGCCTGAAAGCCGAGGTTCTGGCCGCGGCGCGGGAATGCGGCGTGGAGGAAATATACAAAATCGGCGGGGCGCAGGCGATCGCCGCACTCGCTTTTGGCGCGCCCTCCGTTCCGCCGGTGGACAAGATCACGGGGCCGGGCAATATATATGTGACGCTGGCGAAAAAACAGGTTTACGGCATAGTGGATATTGATATGCTGGCCGGGCCGAGCGAAATCGTCATTTTGGCCGACGAAACCTGGGATGCGGCGCTCCTGGCGGCCGATCTGCTTTCCCAGGCCGAACACGACGCGCTTGCCGCCGCCGTCTGTATTTCGCCCCATGAGGCTTTGCTGCGGGAGGTGGCGGCGGAAACGGAGCGGCAGCTGACCGGTCTGCCGCGGGAGGAAATCGCCCGCCGCGCCTGGGAGGATAACGGCGCTTTGATTTTGGTGGATTCCCTGGCGCGGGGGATGGATCTGGCCAACGCCATCGCGCCGGAGCATCTGGAATTGGCGGTGGCGGAGCCTTTCGCCTGGCTGGGCCGGGTGCGGAACGCCGGCGCGGTTTTTCTCGGCCCCTGTACGCCGGAAGCGGTCGGCGATTATTTCGCCGGCCCGGATCATATTCTGCCCACGGGCGGAACGGCGCGGTTTCACTCCGTTCTGGACGTGGACGCTTTTTTGAAAAAAATCAGCGTGGTGCATTATTCGCCGGAAGCCCTCAGGGCAAGCCAACGCCAAATCGCGCTGCTGGCGCGGAGCGAGGGGTTGGAAGCTCACGCCAGGGCGGTGGAGCGAAGGGAAGAGTCGCGAGATGGGGAATAAATCGACGCCCGGCAGGGAGCGGGATCAGGAGACGCGGGACGCTACGGGCGGCGTCCCCCACGAGAATCAGGAGACGCGGGACGTTGCGGGCGGCGTCCCCGCGTCTTTGATTAAGCTGGATGCGAACGAAAATCCTTTTCCCTGGCCGGAAGGGCTGGGGGCGGAAATCGCCGCCGGCCTGGAATTCAACCGCTATCCGGACGGCGAGGCTATCGCCCTGCGCGAGGCTCTGGCCGCGCGTTGCGGTTTGCGGGCGGAGGAAATCATCGTGGGCAACGGTTCCGACGAATTGATTGTCATGGCGCTGCAAACCTTTGGCGGCCCGGGGCGGGCGCTGCTTATTCACCCGCCTACTTTCGGCGTTTACGCGGCGATGGCGGCGACGACGGGAACGCCGCTGCTGGAAGCGCCCCTGGCGGCGGAGGGGCAAGCGTTAAACCTGGAAAAAATGTTAAGTCTCTGCCGGGACAATCCGGTCGCCGTCATGATCGTCTGCAATCCGAACAATCCGACCGGCGCTTTGTTTCCCCGGCCGGAGATAGAACGCCTGCTCAAAGAGAGCGGGACGCTGGTGCTGGTGGACGAGGCTTACGGCGAGTTTGCCGGAGCGGAAACGTCTGTGCTGCCGCTGATTTCCGAATACCAAAATTTACTTGTAATGAAAACTTTTTCCAAGGCGTTCGGAATGGCCGCCCTGCGGCTCGGCTATCTTTGCGGGCCGGCGGCGGCGGTGTCTTCGCTGAACCGGACGCGCCAGACCTTCAATGTGAACTCTTTCACCCAAAAAGCCGGTCTGGCGGTCATCCGCCGCGCCGCGGCCTACGAACGGCAAGTCGCCGCTCTGCGGGCGGAAACGGAAAAACTGTATCGGGGGCTAAAGGGGCTGCCCGGCGTGAAGGTTTGGCCGACGCGGGCGAATTTCGTCCTTTTCCGGCCGCCGGACGCGATCCGGTGGGGAGAGGCGCTGCGCGCCCGCGGGTTTATCGCGCGGGTGTTTGAGCATTTGACCGGTCTGGGGCCGTGTTTGCGCGTGAGCGCCGGGACGCCGGCGGAAAACGAGGCGTTTCTGCGGGCGGCCGGAGAGGTGGCGGCGGCGGAAAACGAGGCGTCGCCGCGGGCGGCCGGAGAGGTGGCGGCGGCGCCTTGAGCGGCGGCTAAAGCGGCAGCGGCTAAAGCAACCGGAGGAACAAGAAAAAGGGGGGCGTTATGCGGGAAGCCAAATGGGAGCGCCGGACGCTGGAGACGGAGATCAGCGCCCGCTTGAACCTGGATGGAAGCGGAGAAACGGCGGTGGAAACCGGCATCGGTTTTTTTGACCACATGCTCGCGGCCTGGGGCCGCTTTGCCTTGTTCGATCTGGAACTCAAGGCGCGGGGGGATTTAGCGGTAGACGCGCATCATACCGTGGAGGACTGCGGAATCGTTTTGGGGCGGTTGCTCGCGGACGCTCTCGCGGATAAAAAGGGGATTCAGCGGGTCGCCCACGCTCTCCTGCCGATGGATGAAGCCTTGGCGCGGGTGGCGGTGGATTTTTCCGGCCGCGGCTTTCTCGCCTGGACCGTGCCTCCCCTCGCCGGAGCGGCCGGCGCCTTTCCCTGCGAAATGGCGGAAGAGTTTTTCCGGGCCTTGGCGGTAAACGCGGGCGCGACGCTGCATATCGGGCTTGAAGCCGGGCAAAACCGCCATCATATTTTGGAAAGTTTGTTCAAAGGGGCGGGGCTGGCGATGGGAGAAGCCGCCGCTCTCAACCCGCGGGTGCGCGGCGTATTTTCCACGAAGGGCGTCCTTTGACGGCGGCGGAGGAATGGCGGGCTTTATGATTGGAATCGTCGATTATGAGCGCGGCAATCTGCACAGCGTCTGCAAGGCGCTGGAAAAATTGGGCTACCGGGCTGAGATTTTGCGGGAACCGGCGGCGGCGGCGGCGGCTCGGGGATTGATTCTGCCCGGCGTGGGCGCCTTTGCCGACGCGATGAGCGCTCTGGCCGCCAAAGGCTGGATCGGGCCGCTGCTTGATTTTGCCCGCTCCGGCCGCCCGTTTTTCGGGATTTGCCTGGGGATGCAGATTCTGTTTGAAAAAGGAGAAGAACATGGCGAACACGCGGGCCTGAGTTTGCTGCCCGGCCGGGTGACGCGCTTCGCCGCCCCGCTTAAAACGCCGCATATGGGCTGGAACAATCTGCGCGTTTTAAAGGAAAATCCTCTCTTTACCGGGGTGCCGCAGGATTCGTTTTTTTATTTCGTCCACTCGTATTACGCGGCGCCGGCTGACGATGATTGCCGCGCCGGCGTTTGCGTTTACGGGACGGAGTTCGCGGCGCTGGTCGGGCGGGACAATGTGTGGGGCGCACAGTTTCACCCCGAAAAGTCGGGGCGTTGGGGCTTGCGTGTGCTGGATAATTTTGGAAAGTGGGTGGAAGGCTTTGCGCCTGTACCCGGCTATTGACTTGAAAGAAGGGCGGGTGGTACGCCTTGCCCAGGGTAAAATGGAAGCGGCGACGGTTTACGCCGCCGATCCGGCTTTGGTCGCGCGCGAATTTGCGGCCGCCGGCGCCGAATATCTGCATGTGGTGGATTTGGACGGCGCCTTCACCGGCCGGCCGGTGAACGACGCAGCCCTCCGCGCCGTCGTCGCGGCTGCCGGGCTCAAAGTGCAGACCGGCGGCGGCGTCCGCACGCTGGCGCGGGTGGAGGAATTGCTGGCGCTGGGAGTGGAGCGGGTGGCGCTCGGCACGGCGGCCGCCCGCGATCCGGAGCTGGTGCGGACAGCGGCGCGCCGTTTCGGCCCGGAACATATAGTCGTGAGCCTTGACGCCCTGAACGGGCGCGTCCGCGTGGAGGGCTGGGCGGCGGCGGGAAATATCGCCGCGACGGAACTGGGGCGGGCTATGCGGGCGCTGGGAGTGGAAACGGTGGTTTACACGGATATTGACAGGGACGGGATGCTGACAGGGCCGAATATTGAGGCTTCCGTCCGCCTGGCGGCAGAAACCGGTCTGCGGGTTATCGTCAGCGGCGGCGTCTCCAGCCTGGCGGATTTGCGCCGCGCGCGCGCGGCCGCGGCGGGCGGCGCGGCGCTGGCGGGCGTTATCATGGGCCGGGCTTTGTACAGCGGCGCCTTTACCCTGGCGGAGGCCCTGGCTTTGTGGCGGGAAGGAGAGCCGGCGTGTTGACGAAGCGGATCATTCCCTGCCTGGACGTACATGAGGGGCGGGTGGTGAAGGGGACGAATTTTGTCAATCTGCGCGACGCGGGCAATCCGGTGGAATTGGCGGCGCTCTACGACCGGGAGGGCGCGGACGAGCTGATTTTCCTTGATATTTCCGCTTCGGCCGAGGGGCGGGCCACTATGGCGGACGTAGCGCGGCGCGTGGCGGAGGAAATCTATATTCCCTTTACCGTCGGCGGCGGCGTGCGCGCGCCGGACGACATTCGCCGTCTGCTGCGGGCCGGCGCCGATAAGATCGCGCTCAACACGGCCGCCGTGCAAAATCCGGATCTGATCAGCGCGGCGGCGCTCGCTTTCGGCAGTCAGTGCGTTGTTTTGGCGGTGGACGCGCGGCGGCGCGGGCCGGGGGACTGGGAAGTCTATATCCACGGCGGCCGCACGCCCACGGGGCTGGACGCTCTGGCCTGGATTCAGCGGGCGGAACAGCTCGGCGCCGGAGAAATCCTCCTGACCTCGATGGACAAAGACGGGACGAAGGAAGGCTATGACAATGAGCTGAACCGCGCGGTCAGCCGCCTGTCGCGTCTGCCGCTGATCGCCAGCGGCGGGGCGGGTTCGCCAGAGGATTTGGCGGCGGGTTTTTTGCTGGGCGAGGCGGACGCGGCGTTGGCGGCGTCGATTTTTCACTACCGGGAATACAGCATCCGCGAGTGTAAGGATTATCTGGCGGCGCGGGGCGTGCCCGTGAGACGGATGGAGACGCGCGGATGACCTGGACGGAGGCGTGTGGATGACCTGGGCGGAGACGTGCGGATGACTTGGATGGAGGCGTGCGGATGACATGGATGGATGAGATAAAATGGAACGCGGACGGGCTGATCCCCGCCGTGGCTCAGGATGAGGCCAGCGGAGCCGTACTGATGCTGGCCTGGATGAACAAGGAGGCTTTGGCAAACACTTTGCGGGAAGGCCGGGCCTGTTACTACAGCCGCAGCCGCGGCCGGTTGTGGCGCAAAGGGGAAACTTCCGGGCATTTTCAGGAAGTGCGGGCGGCGCGCCTGGATTGCGACAAGGACAGTATTTTGCTCATTGTCCGCCAGGAGGGCGCGGCCTGTCACGAGGGGCATTTTTCCTGTTTTCACAATTTGCCGCCTGACGGCGGCGGCGAGTGGCAGACTTGCGGGCAGGCGGGAGAACGCCCCGCCCCGGCTTTGGGCTTCGTCCTGGAGTCGCTGGCGGCGCTGATCGCCGGCCGGAGGCGGGAAATGCCGCCGGGCGCCTATACGACGTATTTGTTCGAGCAGGGATTGGATAAAATACTGAAAAAAGTAGGCGAGGAGAGCGCCGAGGTGATTATCGCCGCCAAAAACCGCGTTCCGGCGGAATTGCGCTACGAGACGGCGGATCTGTTTTATCATATATTGGTTTTATTGGAAAATGAAGGTGTTGGCTTGGCTGATATAGCGGCGGAACTCATGGCCAGGAGGAAAAAATGATAAGATCATTGAAGGTGCTGCTGGCGCCGCTGATCCTGAGCGCGTTGTTGCTCGCGGCCTGCGGGACGGGAGCGCCGCCGCCGGCGGGCGATCCGCCGGCAACGGCGGGTGATCCGATTAAAATCGGGGTTTTGCGCATTGACGACTCGATTCCTTTTTATGTGGCGGAAAAAGAAGGGTTATTCGCCGCGGGCGGCGTCGCCGTCGAACTGGCGCCGTTCAACAGTAGCGCCGACCAGTCCAAGGCGATGGAAGCCGGGGAACTGGATATGGCGATGAACGACATGATCGTGCAGGCTCTGATGCGCAAAGGCGGAACGGCGACCAAAGCTGTGGCCGTCGCTTTCGGCGCGACGCCGGCGGAAGGGCGTTTTCTGCTGGTGGGCGCGCCTGGGAGCGGCCTGACGCCGCCGGCCCCCGGCGCGGCGGATAACAGGATTGTCAACGCGGAGGGCAAGACGGTAGCCATATCGAGCAACACGATGATGGATTATCTTTTGGCTCAATTTGCCGGGATGGGATTTTTCGCGCCTGATTTATCCGATGTGCGGGTTATAAGTATGCCGAACCTGATGCTCCGGGTGGAAGCCCTGATCGAAGGCCGGGATGTGCAGATGGCTATTTTGCCTGATCCGCTGGCTTCTTACGCGGTATTGGCCGGTTGCCCCGTCCTGGTGGACGATACGGCGCTGGGGGTGAATTTATCCCAATCCGTGGTGCTGGCTACCGAGACCGCCCTAAACGAGCGGCGCGACGAGGTCAGCCGGGTACTGGCGGCTTATTTTACCGCGATGGAGCGGATAAATGAAAACCCGGAAGCCTACCGGGATTTTTGTCTGGAGACAGCCAATGTGCCGGCGGAACTGAGCGCGGTTTATCCGACCCCCTCTTACACGCCGGGCGCCCTGCCGACGGCGGCGGACGTCGCCCGCGTGATGGATTGGCTGGTGGAGCGCGGTTTGCTGACTGAGCCTTATTCATACGCGGAAATGGCGGACGGGAGTTTGGCGGCGAATCTCAGCGGCGCGGATTAATGCTGCGCCTGGAGAATGTGAGTTTTGGATACGGGGCGGCAAAGGCGGGCGGGGAAAACAGCCTGCTGCTGCGCGGCGTTTCTCTGACAATCGCGCCGGGGGAACGCTGGGCGCTCATCGGCCCGTCCGGCTGCGGCAAAACCACTTTTCTCCATTTAGCGGCCGGCCTGCTGCAACCGCTGGCCGGATCCGTTTATTTGGCCGGGGAACCGCTGCGCGGCCCTCACGCGGATATCAGCGTTATTTTGCAGGAATACGGCCTGTTCCCCTGGAAAACCGTCCTGGCCAATACGGCTCTCCCCCTGCAGCTCAGACGCCGCCCGCCGGCGCAAGTAAAAGCGGCGGCGGAGCGGGTGCTGAAAGATCTGGGGCTATGGGAGCTGCGGCATAAATATCCCGGCCGTCTTTCCGGCGGGCAAAGGCAGCGCGTGGCTATCGCCAGAGCTATTGTCAGCTCCCCCCGCCTGCTCCTGATGGACGAGCCGTTTTCGGCCCTGGACGCCCTGACGCGGGAAACTTTGCAGGAGACCGCGCGGGCTTTATGCGCGGAGGGCCTGACTTTCCTGCTGGTGACGCACAATATTGAGGAAGCGGCTTTTCTGGGCGAAAAAATAATTATCTGGGGCGGGGGCGGCGAAGGCCGCGTCGGCCGCGTTCTGGATAATCCCGGCGCCGGAGATCCGGGATATCGCAGCGCCGCCGCCTATGACGCCTGCTGCCGGCAATTGCGCTCTTTGTTAAGAGGATAACATGGAAAATAAAGGAAAAACGGGCTTCCCCGGCGTGATTTTGAGTACGGCGCTGCTGCTGCTGGCTTGGCACGCGGCCAGCCTGGTTTTGGCCAAACCGTTTTTGCCGCCGCCGACCGCCGCCGCCGCCGCTTTTATCCAATTGCTCGTTCATGGGGATTTGGCCCGTCATTTTCTGGTCAGCGCGGCCCGCGTATTAATCAGCACGGTTTTGGCCCTGGCGACGGCGGCGCCGCTTGGCGTCCTCTTGGGGCGCAGCGCTTGGGCGGCCCGTTTGGGCGGCCCGCTGATCGCCATGCTTTATCCGCTGCCCAAAGTCGTTTTTTTGCCGGTGTTCGTCGTCTTGCTCGGTCTCGGCAACGCCCCGAAAATCCTCCTGATCACGCTGGTTATTTTTTTTCAGATCGCCGTCGTTACCAGAGACGCGGCGGCGGCTGTCCCGGCCGCCAGTCTCCTGTCTTTGCGCTCCCTTAACGCCGGTTCCTGGCAGATACTGCGCAACCTGATTCTCCCCTGCTGTCTGCCGCATATTCTCACCAGTCTGCGCATAACGACGGGAACGGCTATCGCCGTGCTGTTTTTTGCCGAAACTTTCGCCTCTTTTGACGGACTGGGCTATTTTATCCTGAACGGAATGGAGACGCGGGAATATACGGTGATGTACGCCGGGATTATCGGCATGGGGCTGCTGGGGCTACTGTTTTACGCTCTTATCGGGTTGGCGGAGCGGATATTCTGCGCCTGGCGTTTTTAAAATAAAAATATAAAGAAGGTGAAAAAATGGACGAGGCGGTCTGGGGCCGAATGGAGCTTTTGCTGAAGGAAATCGCGCCGCGGGTTCTCGCTTACCGGCGCGAATTGCACAGGATCCCGGAGGAATCGTTTCAGGAATTCCAGACTACGGCTTACCTGGAGAAAACCCTGAGCGGCCTGAGCGCGGCGACGGGAGCAAAACTGAGCGTCGCCCGCCCGGCGGCCACGGGCCTGGTGGCGACTTTGGCCGGCGGCGGCGGCCCCGGCCCCATGGTCGGACTGCGCGCCGATATAGACGCTTTGCGCCAGCGGGAGGAAACGGGCTGCGGCTTCGCTTCCCTTCACCCCGGCTTCATGCACGCCTGCGGCCATGACGGGCATATGGCCATGTTGCTGGGAGTGGCGGAGGCGCTGATGACCGCGCGCGATTCCTGGGCCGGGGAAGCGCGTTTCATTTTTCAGCGGGCGGAGGAACTTCATCCGGGCGGGGCGAGGGAATTGGCCGCCGCCGGCTGCCTGGACGGCCTGGATTTCGCGCTGGCCACTCATTTGTGGGCCACTTTGCCGGTGGGGACGATCGGGCTGACGCCGGGGCCGTTCATGGCGGCGCCGGATAATTTCATCCTCACTTTGCGCGGGCGCGGCGGTCACGCCGCCATGCCGGACAAGACCGTCGATCCGGTGGCGGCCGGCGCTCATGTGATTCTGGCTTTGCAAACCATGCTGACGCGCCAGATCGATCCTTTGCGCAGCGTGGTTCTGTCCGTCACCGGCATGACCGGCGGAGACACGTACAATATTATTCCGGACGAAGTGCGCCTGAAAGGTACGCTGCGCGTTTTCACCGAGGAATTGCGCCCGTTGCTGCGGGAAAAAATCGCCGCCACGGCCGGCGGGATCAGCGCGGCCTTCGGAGCGGAATGTACGGCGGAATTTATCGAGGGATATGATGTGGTAAACAACGACGCCGCTTTGACGGCAAAGCTCGGAGCCGTTTTCGCCCGCGCTTTGCCGGAAGTGAGCGTCCGGCCCGTTGAACCGCTTATGTGCGGCGAGGATTTTTCCGTATATCAGAAATACGCTCCGGGCGTTTTCTTTTTAACCGGCGCGGGCAACCCGGCGGTGGGGGCGGTTTATCCCCAGCATCACGCCAAATTTCAGATTGACGAAAACAGCCTGACCGTGGGCCTGCGCGCTCTGACCGCGGGAGCGCTGGCCTTGCTCGCCCCGGCGAATTGAGACGGCGACGGCGCCGGCGCTTTTGCCGGCGCTTTTTTTTTGCGCTGGAATTAATCAATAAAAACTGGGTGTATTTTGCGATTTTTTTTACGGTTAAAATAAAGTCACAGCAAGAGAAGCGACAGAAAGACGGGGAAAGAAACAATTGGCGCGCCGCCGCCGCTTCTGGCAGGTCTCGACTGCTTGCGGCCGCTCGGTGTTTATGGGAGCCACCGTGATAAAGTCGTCAAAAGTACAGCGACCGCGCGCAAATTGATTATATAAATTTTTTTGAAACAGGGCGTAGCTATTCCGGATCGGCCCTGTTTCTTTTTGCGCGCCTGACAAGGCCGGCAAGGGCGGTGTAATCCACTTTGCTGCTGTGGCGGCGGTCAAGCGGTATTTTTTTGACAGTCACCACCGAAAAGCGCGAGCCGTACTCCCGGCGGATATGCTCCGTCATGCTGTTTGGCTCCACGGCCAGAACCGGCTTGCCGTCCACCGCGCACACGGCGGCGAGGCAGCGGTATTTGGCCCGCAGCGCCCCTTCCACCGCAAAGGGAAACACCGGCCCCCGCGGCGTGGACAATACCTGGGAGACGCGTCCCAGCAGCCACAACCGGCCCCGGGCGTCCAAAAAACCGCAGTCGCCGGTGCGGTGCCACAGGACGGCGCCGGCGGGGACTTTGGTCAGGCGATCCTGGGCCGGGTTGAGATAGCCCCGCACCACATGCCGGCCGGCCACCGCGATCTCCCCCCATTGCCCCTCCGCCAGCGGCGTCAGATCCCCGGCAGTGAGCGGCCCCGCCCGCGCGGCGATAATCCGCAGTGATACGCCGGCCGCGGGCGCTCCCGCCAGCAGTCCCCCGCCCTCCTGCATGGAGCGTCTGTCCTCCGGCGTGATCGCGCTAAAAGGCAGCTCGGCGATGGGTTCCGCTTCGCTGGAACCGTAAACCAGGCGGATTGCCCGCGGATCGGTCGCCTGGGCGACCGTATCCAATACATCCAAATAGACGGGGCCGCCCCCGATGTTGACGCTGCGCAGCTGATCCAGCCGTTTGCCGTGGGCGAGAGCCCAGACGCTCAGTTTTTCCAGCAGCTTGGGGGAAGCCGTGATGCGCGTGACGCCGCAGCTCTGCATTTGCCTCACGAGTTTGCCAGCGTTAACCTTGGCAATATCGCGCAGACTGTCGTCCGGCAGCACGGTCGTAACGCCCTCTAACAGATTGACCAGCGTAAATACAGCCAGAACAGCCAAGTCCACGTCGTCCCGCCGGTAAGGCAGCGCCGCCGTGAGCGCCGCGCGCTGCTCCAGCAAAAAACCGTGCGAGCGGACAATGGCCTTGGGCAGGCCCGTGCTGCCGCTCGTAAAAGTGATGAGGGCGGGGGTGTCCGGTTCCGCCGGGGCAATGGCAAAATCAGCGGCGACGGACGCGTATAGCCGCGCGGGGGTAAAATGCCTGGGAATACGCCTCAACGGCCGGTAGGGCAGACGCAACAGCAAGGTTTGGCGGCTGCCCACAAAGGCGGCGGCGGGAATCGCCTCCAAACAGGCGGCGACGTGCTTCCTGCCGGCGGAGGGGTCAAAAACCACCACGCAGGCCCCCGCCGCCCACACGGCGCAAAGACTGGCGTACAAATCGAGCGAGAGGGGCATGAGTACCAGCACATTATCTCCGGCTCCGATGCCCCGCGCCAGCAGGCCCGCGGCCAGGCCGCGCACCCGGCGGTAGAAGGCGTCGTAACCGGTGGCCGCGCCTTTTTCAATAAAAGCGGGTTTCCGCCCCAGGCGCTCGCAGTTTTCCCGCAGCAGTTCGATTAAGTTCACAGGACTTTCCTATATAATGTGTATTCCCGCAGCAGATCGGCATTTTGGCAAAAACGCTCCGAAGCGTTGCCGCGGTAGACCAGGGCCTCAATGGCCTGAGCATAGCCCAAGGCGAACGCCCGGCGGCGGGCCAGCGCCATCAAAGCGCCGCCCAGTCCCCTGCCGCGATAGGCGGGACTGACGGCCAGCGTCTTAATAAGGAGCGTGGCGGGATAAGCGGGGGGCGCCAGATGATCGGGAAGACAGAAAAGAAACCCTGCCAGGCGGTCTCCGGCAAAAGCCAGGAAGACGAGTTCCGGCGCGATCATTTCCCGGTAGGAAAGATACTGGCGGACAAAACTCTCCCGCGGCAGTTCGGTGTAAAAAGGGTTTTCCCGGAAGGCCAGCGCCGCCAAATCATAAACCAGACGCAGTTCAGCCTCCAGGCGGGCAATATCCAGCGTCCGCGCGGCAAAGCCGGCGGCGGCGAGCCGGGCCGCAGGGTCGGGACAGTCGCCGAGCGTCTCCAGGTAAGAGGCGTAGTAATGGGCCGGCGTAAAACCCGCCCGCTCCAGCAGCCGCTCCCGCCCCAGCGCCGCGGGCGGTTCCAGCAGGAAAAGCGGGCGGGCGTTTTCCTCCATTCCCCCGGTGGCATAGCGGTAACTGCGCCAGGTGTTGCCGTTCATAGGGGCGAGCGCCGCCTTGCAGCCGCGCGCGGCCAGGAGGGCGCAAGCCTCTTGCAGCAGATCCCGCGCCGCCGATTTGTCTTCCGCTTCAAAATGGCCGATGGCGCCGTGATCCGGGGGCGCGCCGCTCCACCACAAGGAACAGCTGGCGCCGTCCGTTGCCAGGCGGGCGTCAGGCCCGTCGGCGCGCAGAGCCGGCGGGATATCTTCTCCGGTGAGGATTTTCATCTCGGTCACTCCTTCGTTACAGAAAATACGGTATGGCGGCCAGGACGGCAAAGGCGGCGGAAGTCAAACTGGTAATCCAGCCCATGCGCAAGCTGATAGCGGGAAAATTTGTGCGGTGGGCCACGATGTCGCCCAGGGCAATTTCCAGCAGCACCGCCGCAATCGCCAGGGCCAAGGCGAAAGCAGCCGGCCAGGCGCCGTATACCGCCCCAAAAATGGCGGCGGCGGGCAAAAGCTGCAACAGACAGGCCCGAACCAAAGCGGTCAGGCGCGCGCCCCGCCGTTGGGGGAAAAAATTGAGCAGACGCAAAGAATAGTTTTTGGCGGTCAGACAGGCGTAATAGGCGCTGTATACCCAAAACACCCACGGCGGCATACCCAGCAGCGAGCCGGCGATGACAATCAGCAGGCCGGGAATCAGGTTGGTTTCCACATCGTGGTAATTGAGCGGGCGCTCCCGCTCCTCCTTACTCAACGAGGGAAACACCGAATAGCTGAAAACAAGGAGAAGCGGGGCGGCGACCCAGTAATACTCGCCCAGCAAAGCGGTCAAAAACAGCGCCAGCACCGCTTCCACCGCGCCTAAGCGGGTGACGTTTTTTTGCCGGATAAAGTAAAACGCCGCCGCCAGACCTACGAGCAGCACCCCCAGAGTCAGGGAGAGACGCACGGCGTCATAGGCGTAGAGCCGCCGCATGAAAACCGAGATGAAAAAGGGGATGAAAAAATTGTCCAGCCCCAGGGCGCAAACCAGTTCCAACATGGCGGACAGGGCGGCCATAAGCAAGGCCACCAGCAAAATCATGGGGCCGGGCAAGTCCGAAAGCAGCAACAGCGGCGACACCACGCAAAAGAAGGCGGCGCTGGCAAAGGCGACGGCGCCCTCCAAACTCTTGGGGGATTCACGCTCGGCGGCCAGCGGCAGTTTGGCGTACTCGACCCCCACCAAAGCGGCAATGCTGTCGGCAAAACCCAGCGTCATGATAGGAATTACATACTCCTGCGGGGTGGGGGCGATCAGAAAAGTGACGACTACGGCGGGCGGATAAACCAGTTCCCCCACCGAGCGTTCCCGCCCCACCCCGTATAGAACGCCGCCCAGACTGAGGTTTTTGCGGGCGGAGAGCAAACGCACAGTCAGCAGGCCCGCCGTCGCCAGCACCCCGATAACGACCACCGTAACCGGATAGGTAAACATCCAGGGAAACGGCAGCACCGCCGCCGCCATAGCCATGTGCACCAGTTTGCGCGAAAGCTCGGAACTCACAAGCGCCCGGCGGCGCAGGGCGTTCACGCCTAAAAAGCAGAGGCCCAAAAAACCAAGCACGGCGCCGGACCACAAAAAATCAGTCAGGACAGGGTTCATAGTTTTTCCTCGATAATAAGGCGACTGTAAAAGAAAGCCTTGTCCCGCAGCAGCAGTTCGGCCGCGGTTTCATCAAGGCGGCGGATTTGACCGGCGAAAACATTCCTGTCCGCCTCGCGCGGAACCAGCATGTTCCAGTAGACCAGGCGGGCCTCAGGGGCGGCTTTTGCCAGCAGACGGGCATACAGGGCGTTCATCTGCCCAGGATCCATATACTCAAAGATATCGCTCAGGTTAAAACCCGTCAGGCCGCCGTCCGGCAAACCGGCAAGCGCCGCCTCGACCGGCGCCTGTACCATGGTCAGATTGCCGGCGTTGGCCTTGATGGCGGCAAAATTCTCAGGTCGCAGCGCGTGGGGCAGCACAGCGCCGTAATTGCCGGTGAGAATATAATGCAGATACGGGTTGTCCGGCCCGTTTACCTCGATCAGGCCGTCCTTGACGCGGCGCTTGATCCGCCCGGCCACGCCGCCCCGCACCTGGTCAAAAAAAGCGGTGTCCCGCCCGGCGCGGCCCATCACCCTGCGGGAAAAAAACACCCGGAAGAGCAGCCGGTAGCGCAGATTGTTCCAGCCTGACTCGTAAAACCGGCGGCGCTCCGCCCGGTCGGGGCTGCCCGCCAGCAAACGCGCCACTGTGCGGGGCGAGTGGATGAGCGGCAGAATCCTGCGGCGGAAGAGCTTGAAATAATGCTCGAACTTGCCGCAGTGGACGATGCCGCCTTCAAGCAACGGTAAATTGGCCTCCAGCCAAGTACGGTACTGCGGTTCAATATTGCCGGCGAGCCTGCGGTAAGCCGGCAGACGGTCAGGCGAGGGTTTGACCCCCAAAAACGCCAGAAACTCAGGATAATCAAGCTGGCGGTAGGCTTCCCGCTTGAGGGCGCAGACAGCAAGCTGCGGCAGGCTCAAATCCACGGCGGTGACTTTTCCGCCCCCGGCCAAAAGGGAAAAACTGTTCTCTCCCCCCGACGCGATGGACAGAGTATGCGATTGTTGGCATTGTTGCGTTTGTTGCGTTTGTTGCGTTTGTTGTGATTGCTGCGGTTTGGGCGCCGGATTCAGCGCTTCCAGCAAAATATCGGCGTCCTCCCAGCACTGGGCGTAGCGCACGTAATCAAATTTGGCCCGCTCCCCTATATCAGCCATGCGGCCCCTCCAGGACGGAAATACTGCCGGTGGCCCCGTCCATCCTCACCACGGCGCCGTCCGGTATCAGCCGGGTCGCCCCCGCGGCCGAGATGATGCAGGGAATCCCCATCTCGCGCGAGACGATGGCGGCGTGACTGAGCAGACTGCCCCTTTCCACGACGAGACCCGCCGCCAGGCTGAACAACACGATCCAGCCGGGGTCGGTGCTGGCCGCCACCAAAATCTGACCGGGGGCAAAATCGGCCGTTCCAGGGTCGTCAACCACTCTGGCCACAGCCTGGACTTGCCCGGCGCAGCAGGGAACGCCCATAAGCGAGTCCCCGGTCTTTATCGGGGCCGGCGCGCCCGGTTGCCGCCCCGATATTCCCGCGATACCGTTGATCAGCACGCGGGTGGGCGAAGAACAGGCGTCGTTTTTTTGGCGTTCGGCTTTACGCAGCGCAACGATAGCTTTTAAATCGCGGCTCGCCGCAGTGGCGTCCACCGTGCCCAGCAACTCGTCCAAGGTGAGGTAGAACACGTCCCGGCGGCTTTCCAGCGCCCCGCGGGAGGCAAGTTCGGCCCCCAGGGCGAGAAAAACGCGGCGCACCCGCCCGAACAGGCGCGTCCGGTCAAAGCGCAGGTTTTCACGGTTTTTGACCGTGCGGCGCGCGTTTTTAAGCACCCAGGCAAAAATAGCCCGCCGCAGGGGATGGCCTTTAAGCCGCGGCCTCCAGTCGGGGGCTTGCCGCGGGGCGGGCGGGCCGCAGTCTGGTTCCCTGCCGGCCATGGCCCCTATCGCCCGGTAAAACGGCAGAGGCTGTTCGGTCAGCGTGACCGATTCCAGTTTAAGCTCATCCACGCAGCGATCGCCAAAACGGGATAAATAATCCTCCGTCCGCTCGCGCAGCGATTCGTTTCGGGCCAGCATCCGGTTGATTTCGCCCAGGCCGCCGGAAGTCAGCGTCTCAATGACGGCCGGATCCTGAGCGATGGAGCGCCCGATGGCGTGAATCTCCCTGGCCGGTTCGGCGCTGACGACGCCGCCCTGACTCCGCAGCAGTTCGTTGTGGAAATCATCCGGCAAACCGTATTTTTTGCACAAAGAACGCAGCAGTCCATGGAAAATCATGGCAAAAAAATCGTTCTCAATTGGGGCGTCCCAGCGGAGCAGCAGCCCTTTTTCCATGCGGGCAAAGGCGTCCGCCAGACCGTTTGCATCCAGGTTTTCAGGCGGCGGGCCTTCCAGGGCGGCGTCCAGCCGGGCATAAAACCTGGCAATATGGTTTTCCAGCCGGATGTAGTTGCCGGTCAGTTTAAACAGGCAGCGCAGCAGGCGGAAGGCGTCGGTCAGCTTGCCCACGCGGGGCAGGCCGGCGTGAATGTTCCGCAAAAACGCCTCCGGCAAAGGCTCTTTCACCCCCATCATCTGCTCCATAAAAGTGCGGTTGACGGTGTAGCCCGGCAACAGAGAAAGCATTTTATACCATGAATGTAAGTTATAGTAAACGCGATTGTCCAAAAAGGCCAGCATCCGCGAAAACACCCCGGCGTGGCCGGCAATGATTTTTTCCGATACGCCGAACACCCGGCAGAACTGCTCGTACACGCCCGCATACGCTTTGCGGATAAAGGAGAAGGTCAGGGGCGTGGTGGCGCCGCGGTAGCTTTCGGCTATGTTGCTGTTGTCAAACACATAGGCGCGGGAGCGGCTTTCAAACACCCCGCCCAGCGTGGTGATGGGTCTGGACTGCAACAGCCAGAGTTCGCCGCCCTCAAACGCCCATTCGATATCCTGGAAGCGGCCGCACAGGTTGGAAGCGCGTTTGGCCAGCATTGCCACGGCAGCCGCCTGAGCGTCGGTGAGGGCGCGTTCCCGCGAGAGATCGCGCTCGAACAGCATGGGACAGACGACGCGGTTGAGCGGTTCGGCGGCGATGTTTTTGGGCGCGATCCGGGCGGTGATTTCCCCTGTGGCGTAACGATATGTGTAAGTATCGGCGTCAGAGGCGCCGTCCACCAGCGCGCTGCCCAAGCCGAACACGGCGGCTGTTACGCAGGTTCCCGTGTCGGCGCAGACCGGGTCGGCGGCAAAGGCCACGCCCGCCTGTTCGGATTTGACCATGCGCTGAACCAGAACGGCGGGCGGGACGGCGGGCGGCGGGATATGATTGTGGGCGCAGTAGGCGCGCACCCGTTCGGAAAAAGCGGAGCGCCAGACCGCCCGGATTTTTGCGGCGACATCCTCACGCCTGACCCACAAATATGTTTCGAACTGGCCGGCGAAGGAGTTTTCCGCGCCATCCTCCGCCTTGGCGCTGGAACGCACGGCAAAATAATCATCCGCGGCGAAAGCGGCCAGCGCGGTTTGCAGCTCGGGCGCCAGTTCGGGCGTTTCGCCCTCCTGCCGCCAGGCGGAGGTCTTGACCACGAACCAGGGCGGGATGGGAAGTCCATGTTCGCCCAGCGCGGCCAGCGCCGCCGCCTTGCCCCCCAACTCGCTCAAATCGGCGGCGGCGTTTTGCCATTCAATAATGTGTCGCATGTTCATTTTTTTCATCCCGCTTTTTCATCCCGCCAAAAAGATCAGCGGCAGAACGCCCAGACAGGTGTAGTCGGCGACTGTCCAGACGCCGCTCATCAGTTCCAGGGCGGCGGCCCGCTTGGTGGTGGGGTTTTGAAGATAGCGCGCCAGAGGAATCCAGCAGAGCAGGCAAACGGCCGAAAGCACCGGAACCGCTATATGGAAGCCTCCGATCTGGCTGGTGGCTACGCCGGTGGAAACAAGGGAGAGTACCATGGCGACTATGACGACGGCCGCCGAGCGCCCCCGTCCCCACATGGCCGAGTAAGTCTGTACGCCTTTTTCCTCATCGCCGGGAGCGCGCAGCTTGCGGCAAAGTTCCACCACAACGCCGTCAAAAAAACTGGACAGCACAAACCAGATCATGCTGACCATAAAGATGTAACCCTCGGTAGGCAGAAAATCGCAGGCGGCGGCGTACATATCCAGCAGCGGCATAATCAGCATATGGCTGAACATGTAGATGAACATGTGTTTTTTTAGCCAGGCGGGCGCGAAGAATTCCTTGGTCATGCAGGCGTAGTAGAGCCAAAGCGCCAGCAGCAACGGCAGGAGGGCCGGGTTAAAAATCAGGGCGCAGACCAGCTGCAGCGCACACAGTCCCACGCCAAGGAGCAAAAGTTCCGTCAGGGTGATCAGTCCTC
>JAIRRL010000228.1 GCA_031255985.1 Gracilibacteraceae bacterium | reverse complement strand
CCCGGTCTTCGATCGAGGCCGTGCAAAGCACCGCTGTTTTCCCCATCCGGATCAAGGCCGAACCCGGCGCTTGTGTATATGCGGGCGCAATGCTGACGGGGCGCAGTTCATCCGGAGCGCGGCCATCTGTTCTCGTCATTTTACCAACCCTTCCTTTCCGAAAACCCAGGCCGTCCCGCAAGCGAAAACTCCCGCTCCGCCGGCGCAGATCGCCCATAAACGCAATATCTCACTCACCAGGTCGAAGAAAAAACCTTCCGGGAACATAACTATCATTCGATCCGTGGCCGGATTCAGCAGCCAAAGGTCATTAGTAAAGAATACCCCATGAAAATTCGTCCAAAACGCTGTAAAATTCCGCGTGATCGCAAAGGTTAATATTAAAAAAACTATGATTACCGCAGCCAGGGCCGTAAGATAACCTCGGCTCCAAACGACGGCCGCCGCCCGCCAGCCACGCCGCCAAACCCACAAACCGCCGCCAAGCAGGCACAAGAGGGCGAGGGCGGCGGCGGCCAGAGTTACGCGCCGGTACAGCAGACGCACGTCAACCATATGCGCCTTTTCTCTCTCGTTAAACATCTCTTGCACCTGTCCGCCGATCACCGCGCTTATGTTCATATCCGGAGCCTCGCCTCTTAAATAAGCCAGCAGCTCCGCCGTCGCGGTCAGCAAGTCCGCTTCCGTCATGCGCAGAGAGAGGGAATTTCCGTATTTGATATATTCGGTCTCGTAAAAACTCATATCGGCGGCTTTATAAACGATAACCGCCACAAGGAGGACGCCGATCAGAGCCAAGCCCGCCGCCGCACCGGTCAGCCAGACCAGGCTCCGCTGCAAAGGCCGGCTCACTGCCGCCGGCCTGCTTCAGCCGCATTGTCGCCGCGCCTGTTCGCGCGCGCGTCTTTCATAGAACACTCGCCACATAGGCCGCGATAGCCGCGTAGCCCTCCTTGCTTGGGTATTTTGTGTTTTCCGAGGCCGCGTACTGCGGCAGCAGCACGTCGCCGTCGCCGCAAAGCGTCGGTTTAAAATCAAGCAGCATGATGTTTTTTTCCGCCGCGTATGATTGGAGCCAGGCGCGGTATTGCTCAATCTGTTCTAAAACGCCGGGAAACGGCAGCGGCAGAACAAGAATCGGTTTAATGTGAGAAGCTTCCGCCTTATTGATCAGCGCGATCATATCGTTCTGATAGCTTTCCAGCGGGCGGCCCTCGTTGTTATCCAAGGCGTCGCCGTTGCCGGCCAGAATGATTACCCGGCCCGGCTGTTCCGCCAGCACGTCGGCGTCAAAACGCTCCACCAGCTTATAACTTGGCTGCGCCGTCGCCCCTTTGTTCACTACTTCTACTTTGATCAGGTTTTGCAGTACCGCCGGCCATGCGTCTTCCGCCTTGCCCGGATAGCCAAGCGTAAATGAATCGCCGAAACAAACTATTTTCGTGTTCACCGGCTCGGAAGGCTCGGCGGTCGTTCCCCCGGCTTCGCTATCAGAGCCGGCCGGAGGGGTTTGCCCGTTCTCGGAGGCCGCGAGGGGAGGGAGGACGCTGTCTCCCTCAGGGGCGGAACCGCCGCGCCACAGTTGAAAAAGACCAACCAAGGCCACTATCAGAGTAATAAGCGCCGCTATCTGCATAATCCTGATCGCCGAGCGATAAGTGCGCACAAAAGCCCTCCTTTATCTTTCCGCCACCGCCGCGCGAATAACGGCCACCTCCGGCGGGATATCCCCTCCGGCCATATCCTTCAAGCCGCGCAGCACCAGCCAGTAATCGGATCCTGGGGTTAACAACTCTCCGGGCCGCAGTTCCAAGGCGCCGGCGGCGGTGGCGGCGACCGTATACGGCAGACGGCGGCCGGTTTGAGCGTCTATCAGTTCCACGCGCTCCGGCGTCGCCGTCAGCCAATCCACCGTCAGGCTGGCGCTCAGGGTAAACACTTTGTCAGGGGGAACATTGCTTAGAATTCCGGCATTGCGATAACCGGGGTAGTAAAGATAATGGGAATGGAGACCTGGTGGGAAATATTCCCATCCATTCACTGTCCCTCTGTCCAGTTTTATATTTTTATCCAAGGCAAGAATGAGACGGCCGGCCACCCAAAAATTTTCCGACCGCAAATCCTCAAGCGAAATTTTGTAAATACCGGCGGGCGTATGAACGCGAATATAACCGACCGTCTCGCTGCCGCTCATCTCCGCCGCAGGCGCGTTCAGGAGCAGCGCTCCCACATTCAGCGCTTCTTCGTCCGGCACGGGCAGTTGGGGCGCGATGCCGACCCGGTCAATAGAGTCGTGTTGTGGAGAAAAAAAGCGATAAATCGTCATTTTCAGGTAATCGCCGTTGGAAAGCCTGAATATTTGTTTGACTTTACCCGACCCGTAAGTGTTGCCGCCGATCAGCAACGCGCGTCCGTAATCGCGCAGCGCCCCCGTCACCACTTCGGAAGAACTGGCCGAATAATTGTCGGTCAGCAGCATTACCGGTTCGGTCAGAATCGTGTCATGGCTGATCGCCGGAATCGATTCGCTGGATTGGTAATCCTCCATGATCATGGCCGTTTTGGCGCCGATGAAATATCCGAGCAAATCCAGAGCTTCTTCCGTATACCCGCCCGTATTGCCGCGCAGATCCAAAATCCAGCAGTCCGCGCCGGCCGCTTTCAGATCTCTTGCTTCCCAGATGAATTCTTCCGTCAGCATCATGCCGAAAGAACTCAGGGCCACATAGCCGATGTGACCTTCCAGCAGCGTCCCTTCCGCCAGAGGCATGGACAAAATTTTTCGCGTCAAATCAAAATTCAAGGTTTCTTCCCCG
>JAIRRL010000197.1 GCA_031255985.1 Gracilibacteraceae bacterium | reverse complement strand
AAGCGTGGCCGGGTAAGCGCCGTTCGCAATGTTCGCGGTCGTCACGGGGAATGTGGCGCTCCCGGCTATTCCCGCCGTCAAGGGTCCGCTTTGCCCGCCCACGAACACGGTTTTCACCGGCGGGGCGGCGGCCGCCGCCGTGATCTTCAAGGGCGCGCTGGTGTTGTTCCCCGCGTCCTGAACCACGACGTAAATATCCTTTGCCCCCGCCGTCAGCGTCACAGGCTTGTCCGCCACCGCGCCGGAAACAGGGCCGAGAGAGATTCCGCCCGAAACCACCGCCGCGCTTGCCGGAGCCGCGCCGCTGTCTTGCACAAGATAGTACGCTGTTCCCGCTTCATTGGTTGTAAAGCCAATGGCGGCCTGCGTGTCGCTTGCGCGGTTGACTGTTCCGGCCGTGAGTACGGGGGCGGTAGTATCGATAGGAACTACCGTCGCAATCAACTTATCGCCTGAAACTGACAGATTCCAGTTGTACCCGCCGCCGCTGACCGAGGTATTGGCCGGGGCGCCGGTAAGCGCTCCCGCGCTCGCGTCGATAAGCACAAGCGAGTCGCCGTTGTTGAGCGATAGACCGGAGCCGTAGATGCTCACCGTCGCCTCTGAAATGTCCGCCGTCCCGCCCGCGGCAAGCATGGTTGCGCCGTTGGCGATGCCGGCGGGCAGGTGGAAATCGAGGTTTTGGAAGAAAGCCAAATCCCCGCCGATGCCGTCATTGCCGAGGACAATATTATAGCTGCCTTCATGATAGTAGACCGCCGCGCTGCCGCCTGTGATGAGCAAGCCGCCCGTATGACTGAGGTTTTGGACATCTCCATTGATTCGCGTAACGCCGTCGCTGATGAATGACTTGGCGACGTCGCCCGTAATGGTGACGTCCGCCCCCGCGCCGTCAACAGTTATGTCGCCGATATTACCGGTGAAGTTCACCGTTCCGCCGTGGACGGCGAGTTTGCTGATCGTGTATCCTGTCGCTGTCAGCGTCCCGCTCTTGACGGTGATGAGGGCCGGGGACATACCGCCTGCGCCGGTGGCGGTTACGGCGGCGTCGCTGATATTGATTGATCCGCTGCTGCTGAGCGCCACACCTTCGCTTTCTGTGGCGGCGGCGTTTATCTCGCCTGCGGCGGTGATGGTCAACGCGCCGCTGCTGCGTATGCCGCAGCTTGTTCCGGTTGCGTCTATTTTACCGCCCTCGCCCATTGCGCCCCTGATTTCGAGGCTGCCGTCCTTGTTGTAAATGCCATTGCTTCCGCTGGCGGTCAGCGTTCCGGTCATGCCGGTCACGTCGATGATATTTGCGCGGAGATCTATCAGCTTAATGCCGTGGCCGCCGCTTGACGACGCCGATACCGACGCCGGGCCGGTGATACTCAAAGAACGCGCAATGATTGCCGAACCGTCGCCGGTGTTTATCACCGTGAGAAGGTCGTCGCCGCTGACGCCGCTGATATTGAGATTGCCTTCGCAGTAAAGAGCCCAATCGTCGGTGGCACTGTTTTCAACGGTAACTTCGCCGGTGTAAACCAGCTTGACGGTTTCGGCTTTGTGGCAAGAGATTTTTATCGGCGCCCCATCATAATCGTTGTCCAACTCCAAAACGCCATCCTTCGCTATCCAGCGCCAACCATCGCCGCTTGTGTCTGTTGATTCAAGGTCAGCAAAGTCTCCATTGCCGATGGTCATTACGCCGGAGACTGGACCGTCGTCCGTTCCCCTGATGAGAGAGTCTGGGGGGAGTCCCGAAAGCGCCGAGTTGTAGGCTGCTTTGGACTCGTCCGGCACGGTGACGATTAAGGCTTCTGGGATGTCTTTGAATACATTATTACCAAAGGCCGGGGGGCTGTCGCCCAGGAAGGTTAGGGCTGTTAAGCCTCTGCAGCCGGCAAACGCTTTGTTCCCGATATCTTCCACCGAGCTTCCGATGGTCACGCCGGTTAAGCCTCTGCAGTTGAGAAACGCACTATTCCCGACGGTTTTCACCGAGCTTCCGATGGTCACGCCGGTCAAGCGGGAGCAGTCGAAAAACGCATTCGCCTTGATGGTTTCCACCGACTCAGGGATGATCAGGTCGCCGGTCAAGCGGGAGCAGCCGGCAAACGTGCTATTTTCGATGATAGTCACCGAGCTTCCGATGGTCAGGTCGCCGTTCAAGCGGACGCAGTCGTAAAACGCGTCAAGCCCGATGGTAATCACCGAGTTTGGGATGGTCAGGTCGCCGGTCAAGTGAGAACAGTTATAAAACGCATTATTCCCGATGGTTCTCACCGAGCCTCCGATGGTCAGCTCGCCGTTGAAGCCGGAGCAGTTGTTAAACGCATTTTTCTCGATGGTAATCACCGAGTTTGGGATGGTCAGGTCGCCGGTCAAGTGAGAGCAGCCGTCAAACGCGCTCTCCCCGATGGTTTCCACCGAGCCTCCGATGGTCAGGTCGCCGGTCAAGCCGGAGCAGCCGGCAAACGCGCTCTTCCCGATGGTTCTCACCGAGTCTCCGATGGTCAGGTCGCCGGTCAAGCCGGAGCAGTTAGCAAACGCATTTTGGCTTATTGCCCACACATCATAGACTATTTCGTTCCCGCTTTCGTCGTAAACCGTGATCGTTTCCGGTATGCTGAGGTTCTCGACGGCGGCGCCTTGATTGGCTCCCACTGCAACCCTGCCGTGGCCGCCGTTGCTTGGCTGAGTGAGGATCTTGTAGTTGAGCCCTTCAAAGGATATGGTTTCTTCTTCCGCCGCCGCCGTCAGCGGCGTCGTCGCCAGCACAAGGCATACCGCCAGGAGCAGGTGCAGGATTTTACTTGCTCGTGTCCGTGTTCGCGCGGATTGCATAATGAATACACTCCCTTCTAAGCATGAACTTGATAAGCGAAAAGCGCCGCGCCAGGGCGCTATTCATCGGCTGCGCCGATTTTAGGGCTGTGTCGATTCTTGTGCCGATTCTATCATGCCGGAGGGTCGAATAGGCGAATTGTATTCAAAATTTCACAATTTAGTTTTTATTCGATCAAAACGGTAGCCTGAACCGTATACGCTTTCAATGGTGACAGGGGTGTATTCGGTTATTGACAGCTTTCGCCGCAGATTATAAATCTGCGCCCGCACCGCGCCGGTATCGTCATTGGCGGTCAAACCCCAAACCTCTTTATACAGTTCCTTTTGGGAGACTACGCGCCCCTCGCTTTGAACGAGCGTAAAGAGCAGGACGAATTCTTTGGGCTTCAGGTTCGCGTCCGCGCCGTTCATGTACGCCCGGCCCGTGAGAATATCCAGTTTCAGCGGCCCGCGTTCGATCACCCGCTCCGGGGTTTTTGCCGCCAGAGCCGCCCGCGTTTTCTCCCGGTTCTCCTGTTCCTTGCGCCACATGACCTTGACGCGGGCGACGAGTATATCCACATTGTAGGGTTTGGGGATATAATCGTCCCCTCCGGCCTCAAGCCCGCGCAATATGTCTTTGTCCTCGTTGCGGCTTGAGCAGAAGAGAACCGGCGCGTCGCAGAGCGTTTTGTATTCCGGCAGGAAGTCGAGACCGCTGCCGTCCGGGAGCAATATGTCCAGCACCGCAATATCCGGGGAATGGCGTTCCAGGGCTTCTCGCGCCTGGGCAAGCGTTTCCGCGCTCACCGTGGCAAAACCGGCGCTCTCCAGCCATTTCTCATTTAAGCGCAGTACGTCTTTGTTGTCTTCCACCATAAGCACAAGCGGCCTGTATGCCGTCATATCCGTTTTTCCTCCGTTTCCCCTTCCCCTGCGGGCAGCTTGAACCATACCGCCGTACCCCCGCCCGGTTCGCTTTCTATGCCGATTTCGCCCCCGTGCGCGTCAATCAGCTTTTTGCAGATATACAGGCCCATGCCGCTGCGCCCGGTTATGCCGCTTTCGCGCTCTATGTAGCGCAGAAAAACCTGCTGCCGCACTTCCGGGGCCATGCCTTCGCCGTCGTCGCTTACGCGGACGGTCTGGAAGCCGTCCGCCGCCGACAAACTCATGGTAATCACGCCTTTTTCGGTGTGGCGGGCGGCGTTGGACAGGAGGTTGAGCAAGACCTGTTCGACGGCGTCCGTGTCGGCGGGAATATCCGGCAGACCGTCGGGGATTTCAAGGGCGAGCCGGGTTCCGCTTTCATTCAGCGCGTTAAAATTCGCGTCGGCGGCCCGGGAAAGCAGGGCGGCGAGAGAAAGCGGTTCCCGGCGGATTTTCATTTTCCCGGATTCGATAGCCGTCACGTCCAAAAGCTGGCTCACCATGCGTTTCAGGCGTTCGCCCTCGCTCCTGATCCGGCCTTGGTCAAATTCCATTTCCTGTAAGTCGAGCGGGTCTTTTTTCAGTTCGTTCAGGGTGTCGAGCGCGTAGTTAATCATGACGGTAAGCGGCGTTTTCAGTTCGTGGGACACATTTTGCAAAAACTCTGTTTTCAGCTTGTCAAGTTCGCCCAACCGTTTTTGCCGGTTGTCGTAAATTCGGCTGTACAGCAGGACGACGGACAGAAGCAATCCGCCCGCCACGACAATGCCTGTTATGACGTCGCCGACATAATTGATTTCCGCTTCAAAATGCTTCACCAAGCCGGGGGAAAAATACGCGGCGAGGCAGCAGCCGACATACAGGCCGAATTCGGCCGTGAGGGCGGCGGCGCGCGGGGCCTTATCAAGCAAAATAGCGGTAAAGATAAGGGCGAAGATAAAAAAGCAGGGCATGCCGCTCCTGTAACCGCCCATATCGAAAAACAGGAAGGGGAACGCTATCATGAAAACCGCGATAATTATAATCCAGCTGCAAACCGAATAGCTTAATTTTTTCCCGGCGCGGCGCAACAGAAAAATTGCCAGCGCGGAAGCCGAGAGATTGAGACCGATCGTGACCGCTCCCGCCTTTTGGGCGGCGGCGATGGCGGCGACGGCAATCCCCGCCGCCGCGCCCGCAATGCCGAGCAGGTTGAAAGCCTGCACGCGGAGGTCAAGGCTTGGGTCAAAATAACGGGCGACAAAGCGTTTCGCTGTTTCCTCTATCCTTTTATAATCGGCCAGCTTGATTTCCATTTATCTCACCGCCTTGGAAAGATTATACTTCGGTTAAAGCCGCTTTTCAAGCGCTATATTATGGAAATAGTCTTTTTGAGAAGATGAAATCAGAAAATAACAGTAGAAATCCGCGCCGTGATGCGGTATACTGTTAAGGAAAAACAACGGCAGTTTTAATGAAACAGTCTCTGACTTAGACGCCGCCCAAGACAGTGACCGAGATGTTAAGGATTGGACAGAATGAACGCGCGGATTCACCGCATGCTGGGTAAATACTTCGATGCGTCTTTGCCCCTTGAAGTGCAAACCTTCCATCTGCTGGGCATGGCGGGTATTGCCGCGGGGCTGGGCGTCGCGTTGGTCAGCCTTTTTTCCCATCCGGGAATTGTCAATTTTTTCATCAATCTTATCATCTCCGCCCTGGCTTTCGCGCTGCTCCGCCGCACCCGGCAAACGGGCAATTACCGCCTGGGGTTTCGCATCGTTGTGATCTCTGTCTTTTTGCTGGCCTTCCCCTTCCTGTTCTTCACCGCCGGCGGCTACCGGAGCGGTATGCCCTGTTTCTTTGTATTTGCGCTGATTTTCACCGCCTTGATGCTGCACGGACGCGAACGCGTCCTGGCCCTGGCGGCTCTGTTTGCGGTCTACGCGGCCTGCTGCGTCGTCGCCTATCTATGTCCGCAGAGCGTCGTGCCTTTTGCAACGGAGCTGGGCTATCTGGCGGACGTGCTGACGGGCATCGTCATAGCCGGGGGGCTGCTCCTTTTGGTGGTTGTGCTGTATATCCACATCTACAACCGCCACCGCGACCAGTTGACGGCGCTGGACAGGGCGAAGACTGAGTTTTACCAGAACATGAATCACGACATGCGGACGCCCTTGACTGTGATATCGACTTTCGTCGGTAACGCGGACGACATGCTGAACCACGGCGTGGAGACGGCGGAGGTCA
>JAIRRL010000136.1 GCA_031255985.1 Gracilibacteraceae bacterium | reverse complement strand
ATCATGGCGCAGATGGCGGCGCTGGAGGGACTGCAGCGCGGCGCGGCCGCCAAAAAAGAGATGATCCTGGAGTATGACCGCCGCCGCCGTCTCATGGTGCATGGGTTTCGCGCTATGGGACTGCCGTGTTTCGAGCCGCTGGGCGCTTTTTACACCTTCCCGGAAATTTCCGTCACCGGCATGAACTCGGAAACCTTTGCCGAAGCTTTGCTGCATGAGGAAAGAGTGGCCGTGGTGCCGGGAACGGCTTTCGGCCCCGGCGGCGAGGGCCATGTCCGCTGTTCTTACGCCTATGCGCCGGAGAAAATCCAGGAGGCGATGACGCGAATCGAGCGGTTTGTGCGAAAACACGCGCGAACGGGCGAGGGAGCAGTCAACCGTTAAGTCAACCGTTAGCGTCCTCCGCGGAAGTGTATAATTTGTAATAGCGGCCCTTTTCCGCCATCAGCGACTCATGGTCGCCGCGCTCGACTATGCGGCCTTCTTCCAGCACCATGATCGCTTTGGCGTTCTGGGTAGTGGACAGTCTGTGGGCGATCACAAAAACTGTGCGTCCTTCCATCAGGCTGTCCATGCCTTTTTGGACGATAACCTCCGTGCGGGTGTCAATGCTGGACGTGGCCTCGTCCAAGATCATCACCGGCGGGCTCAGGACGGCGGCGCGGGCGATGGAGAGAAGCTGCCGCTGTCCCTGGGAGAGGGAGCCGCCTTCTCCGTCGATCACCGTGTCGTAGCCGTCCGGCAGCCGCTGGATAAAATCATGGGCGCCGGCCAGGCGCGCGGCCGCGATCACCTCCGCTTCCGTGGCGTCAAGCCGGCCGTAACGGATATTTTCCCACACCGTTCCCGTAAAAAGGCGGATATCCTGCGGCACCGCTCCCAGCGCGCGGCGGAGGGCGCTTTTGCTGATCCGGCCTATATCGACGCCGTCAAAGCGAATAGCGCCGTCCGTTATTTCATAAAACCGGTTCAACAGATTGATGACAGTGGTTTTTCCGGCTCCGGTCGCCCCGACGAAAGCTATTTTTTGGCCCGGTTTCGCGTAGAGGGAAATATCGCGCAGGACAGGCTTGTTTTCCGCATAGCCGAAATTAACCGATTTTAACTCCACCAGCCCTCGCGCTTCGACGTATTCCGCTTCCGCTCCCGTTTCCGGCGGACAGCGCCAGGCCCAGCGACCGGAGGGCTTCAGGCAGGGAAACAGCCGTCCGTCTTTTTCCTCGACCGCGGTCAAACTAACCTGCCCTTCGTCCGGTTCCGGCTCTTCATCCAATAATTGGAAAATGCGCTCGGCCCCGGCCAGCGCCATGATGACGGAATTGATCTGCATGGATATCTGGCCGATCGGCATGGAAAAATTGCGGGAGAGGGAAAGAAAAGCGCCTATCGCGCCCAGCGTCACCCCGCCGACGCCGTTTACGGCCATAAAACCGCCCAGCGTCGCGATCAGCACGTACTGAAGATTGCCGATATTGCCCATGATCGGCATGAGGACATTGGCGAGACTGTTGGCCGCCGCCGCCTGCCGGGCCAAAGCGTCGTTTTTGCTGTCGAAAGCGGCCTTGGTCTGTTCTTCCCGGCAGAACACCTTCACCACTTTCTGGCCGTTAATCATTTCTTCGATAAAACCATTGACTTCGCCGAGCGTTTTTTGTTGAGCCATAAAATACCTGGCGGAACGGCCGCCTATCTGCCGCGCCGCGAGCAGCATCAGGCCGACGCAGGCAAAAACCAGAAGAGTGAGCAGCGGATTGATCAGCAGCATGGCGCAAGTGACCGCCGCGATCGTAATGGCGGAACTGAAGGCTTGGGGAATACTCTGGGAGATCATTTGCTGTAAAGTGTCCGTGTCGTTGGTGTAGCGGCTCATCAGGTCGCCGAATGAGTTGCGGTCAAAAAACGGCACGGGCAGAGTTTGCATGTGAGCAAACATGTCGTCCCGGATTTTTTTCAATACCCCCTGAGTGATGGTGACCATCGTCTGGTTATAAAATAAGGTCGCCGCGATTCCGGCCGTGTAAATCAACGCCATCCCGCCCACCGCTCGGGCCAGGCCGCCGAATTTCGGCTGCGGACTCAGGAGCAGGGGGGTGATATAGTCGTCCACCAGAGTTTCTATGAAGCTGGAGCCGGCCACCCCGGCCACGGCGCTGATGATGATACAGATAAAAACCGCGGTCAACCGCAGCCGGTAACGGCCCACATAACGCAGGAGGCGCAGCGCGGTTTTCAGGCGCAGGCGGGGCGTCCGGGCGGGGGTAGGGGAGGGAGCCGTATCAGAGTTCTTCATCAAAATCCCCTCCCTTCCGCTGCGAATGATAAACTTCCTGATAAACGACGCAGTCGCGCATGAGTTCGGCGTGCGGGCCGACCGCCAGCACGCGGCCGCCGTCCAGGACGATGATTTTATCGGCGTCCTGGACAGAAGCGACGCGCTGGGCGATGATCAGTTTGGTCATGGCCGGCAGTTCCTCGCGGAAGGCGCGGCGGATAGCCGCGTCCGTCCGCATGTCCACGGCGCTGGTTGAATCGTCCAGGATCAGGATTTTAGGTTTTTTCAGCAGGGCGCGGGCGATGCACAGGCGCTGTTTCTGGCCGCCGGAGACATTGGCCCCGCCTTGTTCGATCAAGGAATCATAACCGTCGGGCAGGGCGCGGATAAAAGCGTCCGCCTGAGCCAGGCGGCAGGCCCGGATTAATTCATCTTCGCTGGCGTCCTCGTTGCCCCAGCGCAGATTTTCCCTCACCGTGCCGGCAAAAAGCTCGTTTTTTTGCAGCACCACCGCGACTTCATCGCGCAGAGTCCGCAGATCATAGGCGCGAACGTCGCGGCCCCCCACCTCCACCGCGCCGGCGGTCACGTCGTATAAACGGGAAATAAGCTGAACCAAGGTGGTTTTGCCGCTGCCGGTGCCGCCGATGACGCCGACCGTCTCTCCCGCCGCGATGGAAAAATCGATTTCGCTCAGGCACAGCTTGCCGCCGGCGCCGCCGTAGCTGAAATCCACGGCCCGAAAGGCCAGGCTGCCGTCCGGGACGGCGGTCGCGGCCCCCGGCTCGCTGGTCAGATCCGATTCCGCCCGCAGCACTTCCGCGATTCTCCCGGCGGAAGCGCGGGAAATTACGATCATGACAAAAACCATCGACAGCAGCATCAGACTGAACAGAATTTGCATGGCGTAAGTGAACATGCTCATCAGCTGGCCGGTGGTCATAGCGCCGCCCACGATCAGACGGGCCCCGATCCAGGCAATCAGCAGCATGCAGCCGTACACGCAAAACTGCATCAGCGGCATGGCCAGAGCCATTCTTTTGCCCGCCCTGGACATGTCGGCGAAAATAGAGCCGGATATATTGTTAAATTTTTCCATTTCGTATTCTTCGCGCACGAAGGATTTGACGACGCGGATTCCGCGCACATTTTCCCGCACTATCTTGTTCAAGCGGTCGTAAGTCTCGAACACCCGCATAAATATGGGATGGACATGCCGCAACACCAGATATATGCCGAGGGCCAGCACCGGAACCGCCGCCAGGAAAATCAGCGAGAGGGCGGCCTGGACGCGAAAAGCCATCACAAAAGCCAGCGTCAGCATCAGGGGGCTGCGCACCGCCATGCGCAACAGCATCTGAAAAGCCATCTGCACGTTCGTAACATCGGAAGTCAGGCGCGTAATCAGGCTTTCTCCCGTGAATTTATCCAGTTGAGCGAAAGAAAAAGTCTGTATGTTATAGAACATTTTTTGGCGTAAATTACGGGCGAAACCGGTGGAAGCGGCCGCGGCGAACACCCCGCTCAGCACTCCGCAGACTAAAGCCAGGAGGGCGCAGACAGATAAAATCCCGCCCATCTTCCATATATAATCCGTCTGGCCCCCGTCAATCCCGATATCAATCAGGCTCGCCATCAAAAAAGGAATGACGACTTCCAGCGCCACTTCGCCGGTCATAAACAGCGGGGAGAGCAGGGCGTCCTTCTTGTATTGCCCGACACAGCGGAGCAAGGTTTTCATAAGTTCCATCACTGTCACCTCGCCGTTTTCGCGTATTCTGTCTTTGCCTGAATGGCCGGCCTGCCGGACAGCTTTCCCATTCTATCTTGTTTTCCCGGCGGCGTCAAGTTATTTATGCCAAAAACGGACAGAAACGGACAGAGGAACCGGCGTCTTGGTCATGAAAGTAAAACCGCTTTAAAACACTGTGTTCCAGGCTATGAGCCGGCGCTCCAGCCGTTCTTCCGCCCAGGCGCGGACAAAACCTTCTATTTCTGCCTGCATTTCTTTCGACCAGCGCAAACGGCTTAACTGCCGAGGCGGGGTGAGCAGCAGCCGCCGCACCATGGCGCGGCTGCCGGCTTTCAGGGGAGCGCCTTCCTCCGCCCCGTCCGCCCAATAACCTTGGTTTTTCAGCACTTTCAGGGCGTAGGCCGTGACGAGCAGATCCGGCGGCAGATCGGCGAGAAGAAAAAAACCGGTCAGAGTAAGGCGGAACAGTTCCGGCGCCGGTTCTCCCCACGGGGTCGCGGCGTCCAAAAACTCGGCCATTATCGCCGCGCCGCGGCTTTTCTCCCAGTCTCCCCACAGATGATTGAAAGTCTCGCGCGGCTGGGCCTGGCGCACTATGGCCGGCGCCCGGCGGCCATACAGGAGAAAATCAGCGTAAGTAAAGAGCTGGGCGCCGCCGCGCTGTTTGCTCACGGGCCGCCGCGCCCCTTTGGCGACAGCTTCTATTTTGCCTTGTTCACGGGCAAACAAGGTTAATAGCCTGTCTGTTTCCCCGTATTCCCGTCCGCGCAGCACGAGCGCGTCCGCCTGATAAACAGCCAATTTAATCCGGCTCCCGCGTCCGGTAGCCCGCTTCCCGCAGGGCCGCCGGGCTGTTGCGCCAGTTTTTGCGCACTTTCACCCAAAGCCGCAAAAACACGGGGCGGCCCGTCATTTCCTCTATGTCTCGCCGGGCCAGCGCTCCGACTTCCCGTAACAGCGTTCCGTTTTTACCTATGATCATACCTTTTTGCGACTCGCGCTCCACCAAAATCAGGGCGCTCACCCGAACGAGGGACGGAGTTTCTTCCATGTCTTCCACTATGACCGCCGCGGCGTGCGGTATTTCCTCCCGCGTCAGCAGCAGCAGTTTTTCCCGGATCATCTCCGCCGCCAGAAACCGCTGCGGATTGTCCGTCAAATCGTCCGGGTCATAGAAGGCCGGGCC
>JAIRRL010000122.1 GCA_031255985.1 Gracilibacteraceae bacterium | reverse complement strand
ACGGCGAAAACACGGGCGCCGGGCCTGATAGTTCCCGGTCTGGGGACGCCGGAGCGATCCGTCAGGATTACGGGGGAATTTGTCCGGCAGGCCGCCGCCGCCGCGAGCAAAGCGTGGGTGAGATTTTGCCCGTTCACAGTATAAACTTTGGCGTGATCATAGGTTAAAGTCTGAAGCAACGCCTGATTGGTGGCGTAACGATCCGGGCCGTACACGCGCTCCAGGCCGAGGATATCAGTCACCAGCGCCGGCCCGCCGACAATATAGCCGCCGGTATATTTTTCGCCGCTGAAACTGCCGTCCGCGTTGGCCAATTGGATCATAAACCCGTGCGCCCCCGCCCAGGAAGCGACGGAAACCGCGTCCGCCACGGCGCTGTAGCCGACGACAAACGAACCCCGCGGCGCGTTCAGGCGCGCGTTAACCAGCGCCGCCGTCTCCAGACGGTTTTTCCCCCGCAAAACCTCGATTTCCATAGCCGGAAAAAGCGATTCCAGATGGAGGGCGATCTCCGGAGCCACCGCGCCCACGATAAACGCGCGTTCCACGCCGAAATCGCGCAACAAAAGCATAACGCGATAATCAACCATCGCGCCGTCCACCAGCAATATGGGCGCCTGTTCCTGCCCGGCCAGCGGAACGGCCGTCAATACGTCGATCAGGCCGGACGCTGCCACCGGCGCTAAAATGACGGTTTTCGCTTCCGTCCATTCAAACCGCGCCAAAGAGATCGCCGCTTCGATATAATCAGCGCCGCTGAGATAAATATACTCCACCGGCGGCGTTTCCGCGGCCGCCAGGGGCGAGACCGCCAGAAGACAGACCGCCAGAAAACATAAGACCGCCAGTGATAATGAAGCCGGTTTGCCGCCCATAAAACCCTCCTCTTAGCCTTTGGCCACCGCCCGCGCCAGCACGTCGTTCAGTTTATTGACGAGAGAGCGCGGATCAAAAATCAGACCGGCCGCGAGCTGCGCGTTCCGCAGCACTTGCGCCGCCGCTTCGGCGGCAAAGGCGTCTTCTTTTTTGCGCAACTCGTTTACGCCGATGATAATCGGATGGGCGCAGTTGATTTCCAGGACGCCCGGCGGCGCGTCCGCCATTTTCTGATCCATCAGCTGCATCATGCGCTGCATACTGTGCGTGCCGTAACTCGTCAGCGTAACGGCCGGGCTGTCGGTCAAACGAGCGGAAACCCGCACTTCCGTCACCTGTTCGCCAAGGATTTGCTTGAACCAGCCGGTCAGATCCGGCCGCTCCGCCGCCGGCACGCCGTCCGCCGCTTCTGCTTCCGCTTCCGCCGCATCCGTTCTGGGCGGCAGATCCCCGCTGTCCTCTTCCGCCGCGACCAGTTTTTTCCCCTCAAACTCCGCCGCCCGCTCCAGGATATAATCATCCACCGGGTCAAACGTGTAAAGCACTTCCGCGTCCGCCGCCCGGAAAGGCTCCAGATAAGGGCCGGACTCTATCGTCTCCCGGTTTGGCCCGTTAACATAGTAGATGGCTTTCTGCGTCTCCGGCGCCCGCTCCGCGTATTCCGCCAGGGAAACCAGTTCGCCCGCCGCTTTTTTACTCGACTCAAAACGCATGAGTTTCAGCAGGTCGTTCTTATGGGCAAAATCGTTGGCCGCCCCTTCTTTTATAAACCGGCCGAATTTTTCCCAGAATTGGGCATATTTGGCTGGGTCGTTTTTGGCCTCATCCTGCAAAAACTTGATGAAACGGCTGGTGATCACATCGTTCAGCTTCGCGATGAGAGCGCTGTCCTGCAAGGTCTCGCGGGAAATATTCAACGGCAGATCGGCGCTGTCCAGCACGCCGCGGACAAAGCGCATCCATTCCGGCGTGATGGCTTCGGCCTTTTCCTGGATTAACACCTTTTTGCAATAAAGATTCACGCCGCGTTCCATGCGGCTGAAGCCGAAACGCTCCAGATTTTCCGCCGGCGCGAACAAAAGCGCGTTCAGCGCCAGCGGCGCGTCCGAGGAAAAATGCAGGCGATACAGCGGTTCGTCCCAGGCGTTGGCCGTATATTTATAAAACTCCGTATATTCCTCGTCTTTTATCTCGTTTTTGTTTTTCATCCATATGGGTTCGACGGTATTGACTTTTTCGCCGTTCACAAAAACCGGGTAGGGCACAAAACCGGAATACTGCTTGATCGCCTGTTTCACCACGTCCGGCTTGGCGAAGCTGTAAGCGTCTTCTTTCAGTTGCAGTAAAACCGTCGTGCCGCGGGCGATCTCCCCGCCGGGCGTAATGTCGTAACTGCCGGCGCCCTCCGAGGTCCAGATCAGGTTTTCTCCCTCCGGCCGGTATGAGCGCGTGGTTAAAATCACTTTTTCCGCCACCATAAACGCGGCGTAAAAACCGACGCCGAATTGCCCGATCATGCCCAGGTCAACGGGGCTTCCCGCTTCTTTGCCCGCCCGGACGGCTTCGATAAAACTCCTGGAGCCGGAATGGGCGATGACGCCGAGATTTTCCACCAGCTCCTCCCGCGTCATGCCGACGCCGTTGTCGCTGATCGCCAGCGTATGGGCCGCTTCATCCGTCTCGACGCGAATTTCGAGCGGTTGCGCCGCCTGAACCGTCTCCGCCCCGGTCAGCGTCAGATAGCGCATTTTTTCCGCCGCGTCCGCCGCGTTGGATATAAGTTCCCGCAGGAACACCTGTTTGTTGGTATAAAGGGAATTGATAACGATGTCCAGCAATTGCTTAATTTCTGTCTGGAATTCCCGTGTTTCCTTGTTCGCCGCCGTCATGGGTCAAACTCCTTCCTCATCAGGTTTTTGGTTCGCTAATTTCAGGTTACTCTAATTATACGCGATAAGCGTTTTTTTTCAATAGTCTTTCAGACAAGATATTTTCCGGGATATTTTCCGGCGAAACGAGAAAAAGTTGTTGACATTTGCCGCGGTTCGTTTTAGAATCAATTCAGGCAAGGCACAATATCTTGTATGCCGTTTGCCAGCGCACAACCATATATTGTATACGACAGGAGTGGGGTTATGTTTGCCACCATCATCAGGGAAGAAAATGAGCGGGTTATTTCTTGCATTGTCAAGCGGGACGGGCGCCAGCTGGCGTTTGAGCGAAAAAAAATCGCCGACGCTATCGCCAAAGCTTTTCAGGCCACGCGGACGCGGGCGGAAGCTTCCTATGTTCTGGATTTAGCCAGACAGGCCGAACTGGACTTGCTGGCCGCGGGTCTTACCCAACCGACGGTCGAACAGATTCAAGACGCGGTGGAAAAAATACTCATGCGGAACGGGCATATCCGCGTCGCCAAAGCCTATATCCTCTACCGCGCGGAACGCACCCGCGCCAGGGAAATGAATACGCG
>JAIRRL010000085.1 GCA_031255985.1 Gracilibacteraceae bacterium | reverse complement strand
GCCCCTTGGGGCGGGGTGGAACAAGCTGATTTTTACAATTTGGCGGCTGCCGTCGCGACTACGCTGGGGCCAAAGGAATTGCTGGCCGTTTGCCAGGAAACGGAAAACAGGCTGGGACGCCGCCGTGACAGGCCGCGCTGGGGGCCGCGGGAAATTGACATTGATATTTTACTGCTGGGCGACATGGTTTGGCGCGATGAAAACCTGACCATACCGCATCCTTTTTTGACCGAGCGGGCTTTTGTCCTGGCCCCCTTGCGGGAAATCGCGCCGGAACTGCGCCTGCCCGGCGGTGAGCTTCTGGCCGGGCGAACCGGCGCGGGAGAAGTCCGCCAGCTGCGGGGCCGGGTTTTTCCGGCGGCGGGGAATCAGCCGTAACGGAATTCGATGCCCATGCCGCCGCTTGGGAATTCCCATTTGGCTAAAATAGTTTCCCCGCACAGTACGCGGCATGTGCCACATTCCAGGCAGCCGGCGCAATCAAAGCGCAGGACGCCGTTATCGTCAATTTTATACAGTCCGGCCGGACAAGCTAAAAAGAGTTTGTGATATTCCGCCAGAGCGGGATTATCTTTGAGAACGATATGGGCGTTGTTTTCATCCACATGGAATTTGTTTACTCCCAGTTTTTCGTCTACATTGACATAACTCATAATGCGCGCACCCCCTTGAGCGCGTCCAAAGTCAGGTTCAGCGCGCCTACCGTTTTCAGGCTCCGTCCGGCTTTTTGATACAAATGCCGCTGATCCCGGCCGTTGACGACAAAGAGTTGATTCATCAGATCACTCGCCATCTCCGGATAGCCGGCAAAAATACGAGGCGTATTTTCCATGAAATGAGGGAATTTCCTGTACATATTCATTTCTTTCATGATAAAACTCTCATCCAGAGCGGTTTTATAGCAGCCGAGAGTTTCGGCGCTGAAATCCCCCGCCTGTTTGGCGGCAAGAATCGCCTGAGCCGCGCATTCGCCGGAGCCGACGGCAAAATCCATGCCGCGCACGGTGTAGCCCAGATTAATACAGAATCCGGCGGCGTCGCCCGTCGTCAGCACCCCGGCGTCAAAAAGCCGCGGCGCCATGTCCAGGCCGCCCTCCGGCACCAAATGGCCGGAATATTCAATCATTTTGCCGCCGACGACCAGCGGCGCGACGGACGGATGGTTCTTAAAATTTTCCAGGAGACGGGGCAAGGTCGCGGCGCCGGTGATCAGATCACTTAAAGTGCAGACCACGCCAAGCGAGACGCTTTCCTTGTTTGTATACAGAAAACCGCCGCCGACCTTGCCGCCGGAGGGCTGGCCGGCGAAGAGCCAGGCGCTCCCTTCGCCGCTGGGGCATTGAAATCTGTCCTCAATAACGCCGGCCGGCAGTTCAATGACTTCTTTTACCCCCACCGCCACCTGGTGCGGCGGCAGTTCGGCCCGCAAGCCTATTTTTTGGGCGAGAAGGGAATTCACTCCGTCCGCCAGCACGGTAACGCCAGCGGTCATTTCGTCGCCGCCGGCGATAATGCCAAATACTTGACCGTTTTCCCTTAATACGTCGTCCACTTTGATGCCGGTCACGATTTGAGCGCCGGCGTCTTCCGCCTTGCCCGCGAGCCACTGGTCAAAATCGGCGCGCAGCACGGAATAAGAGTCCTGGCCGGGCAAAGTCAGGCCGGGTGAATAATAGTCCACCGTGACGCTGCTGTCGTCAGTCATGAGACTGATCTTCTCCCTGATGATACGGCGTTCCACCGGAGCTTCGCCGGCAAAGCCGGGAATGATTTTTTCCAGGCTGTGACTGTAAAGCCGTCCGCCTGTCATGTTTTTGGCGCCGGCGAAATTGCCCCGCTCAATCAACAGGACTTCCGCATCTGCTTTGGCCAGCAAGTAAGCGGTTGTAAGCCCGGCCAAACCTCCGCCGACAATGATGGCGTCAAAATCACTCAATGTTGTAGCCCTTTCTTCATTTATTTTTCAACTTAAATTTAGTCTACCACAAGATTTTAGGCATTTCAACAAATTTGACATGTCATTATATTCCCGAATTCGACAAAAATCGGTAGAGAAATTTTTGTCTTCCCGCAAAAACCACGTTATTTTGACCGTAACGGCGTATTCAATGATAATTTAATCATTAGCGTTACGGGACAAGGCCAAGAATTTTCCAAAGGGGAATACTTGCCGTCATCGCGATCAGATTGACCGCCATAAAAGCGTAAGATGAAGCGACAATGTCTTTGTGTTCGATCATATCGCCGCCGGTTGCGGCAATAGCGCCGATCGCTCCGGTATTGTGGAAGGAGAGATTCCAGACTTGTACGCCGACGAAAGTGACGAAGGCCAGGACAGCGGTGTTTATGCCTACGGCGCTGGTCAGGGCGATGAAAAAGGCGATTACCATCGTGCCGGTCGCGATCTGAGAGACGATAGCGTAGCGCAGAACATAAATAATGACGCAAAGGGCGGGAACAAACAGCCAGATATTGCCGACGATCGGGCTTAAAGCCGGGCCGAGTATGGCGCCGAGCCATTTGTCAATCTTCAAAAGGCTGACAAAATTGGCGATGGACATGATGCCGCCGATAAGAACAGCCGTCTCCCAGGGAATCTTCGTGCGCAGATCGGTGACGTTGAAATCTCCAAACAGCGCCATCAGAGCCAGAGCGACGATAGCTGTTATAGAAGCGTCCACCCCGATTTGTCTCTGTAAAATCCAGCCGATAATCGCCAGCGCTAAAATAGCCAGCGTGACTTTTTCCACCCGGCTCATCGGGCCGAGTGCCTGCAGCTGTTTTTTCGCGAAGCCTTTTTCCATCGTCAGCTCTTTTTCCGGTTTAAACAGCAGAAGCACGGAAATGAAGCCCAGTATGGCCATGACGAGGAACCAGATCCAAGTCATTTTGAACCAACTGATCCAATCCAGCGGGTAGGCCGCCTGATCATTTTGCGGGATAAAACCCATCATGATAAAGACAAAGAGAGAGCCGGTGAAGAAGGCGTTGCCCAAAACCCAGCTGGACATAAACGAAGCCGAAAACAAACCGGCGGCTCCTTTGCTGCTTTTTTCAAAGCCGAGTTCTTTGGCGACTGTAGCGGACAGCGGCGCCATCAGCAGGGCTTTGGCGGAGATACTCGGCAGCAGCGGGCTCATCACCACGCCGCAGGCGTAGATCGACATCACCTGGCCGCGATAGTTTTCCGGGAAAAATTGCATGATCGCGAAAGCGATCCGTTTCAGAAGTCCGCATTTTTGCAGGGCGGCCGCGATGCCGAAGCCGGGAATGACCAGCCAGACCGTATTGCCGTGAAAGGGGGCAAAAATGGTGTTCAGGTCGGCCAGCTTGAAGATGGCGAGCAAACTTATGATCAGCAGCGCGATCATGGCTTCAAAGGTTACGCCTGTGATCATGAAAGAAAGAAACATGGCAAAAAGTCCAATATAGACCATGGCTTTGCGCCCGGCGACCTGGGCGGCGGCGGCGGCTTCCGGATCCGCAGGCGGGCCTTCAATCAGCACGTCAAGCATGCTTTGCGGCGCGGGCAGCGCGATAAAAACAAATAAGAAAACAATACCTAAAACGAGACCGATAATCTTCTTTATGGTCATAATCAGTTTCTCCTTGTTCGATTGGGATCAGCCCGGTTTGGCGGCGCGTCCCGTATAGTAATTATCGGGAAAACGAATCATTCGTTTTCCCGTGTATTTCCGGTCAGGTACCTGAGATCCGGACGATATCCGATTGTTTGATGATTTTTTTCTCATAAAATTCTTTGATCTGTTCCTGATTGTACCCAACCTCAGCCAAAATATCATCGTTATCCATGCCGACGGAGGGGCAACCGCGGAAGATCACGGTGGGATTGTTTTTATATCTGGGAATCGGGGCGATACCGCGGATTTTTTCACCTTTTACCGTTTCCCACTCTATGATGGATTTGCGGGCGATATAGTGGGGGTCGGTTTCCATCATGGCGTAATTCATGGAGCGCGCGCACGGAATTCCCTGGGCGCTGAGTTCTGTTTCCGCTTCCAACGCCGTTTTGGAAAGGAAATATTCTGTTACTTTCCGCTCATACAATTCCGCGGCTGCTTTGTCTTTGCGCAGAACGCGCGTGACGCCGTCCGGGAAGGGCGGCTGGCCGTATTCCAAACCGATCAGCGGGAAGAGCCGCTTCATCACGTTCAGTCCGATCAAAATGGTATAGACGCCGGCGCCGTCCTTGCAGACATAATAACCGACTCCCGCCGTGTCATGCCGCTTGGAACCGTCCCGCGGCTCCTGTTTGCCGGCGTTCAGCCAGTTGCCGGGCAGTCCCGCCTGACAGCTGAGACCGACTTCATATTGCGCCAGATCAATGCTTTCCCCCCGGTTTGTTTTCTGGGCGTTGATATACCCGGCCAGAGAGCAGCCGTAAGCGTATAAGCCGGAATAATAATCAGTGGGGAATTTTACCGCCAGACAGGGGTCTTGTTCCGGATAACCGTTAATCTCCAACAGGCCGCAATAAGCCTGAATAGTGTGATCAAAACCCGGCCTTTTTATATAATTTGGATCCCCGCTCTGCCCGTAACCTGACATATGGACAATCACGAGTTTGGGGTTGACTTCCCACAAAACCTCGTCGTTCAAACCCCAGTCAGACCACTGGCCGCCTCTGGAGGCTTCCACGAAAATATCCGCGTCTTTCAGCAGGTTTTTAAAAATTTCTTTGCCCTCCGGCGTGGGCACATTCAGGGAAATATTTCTGATATTACGCCGCTCGTTTTCAATCCCCCAACCGCCGCCGGAGAAGCGCATGGGATCCTGGCCAAACGGCGATTCAATCCATATAGCGTTAGCGCCGGATTCCGCAAACAATTTCATCGTGAAGCCGCCTGCCGTGGAAACCACCGAGCCGACCACTTTTAAACCGGGCAGCAACCCGAAGTTTGGAATATCTTTTGCCTTCATTTAACAATCACCATCTTTCTGAATTTTCTGAATATATTTTTGGCTACATCCTGGAAAAGTCTTGTTATATAGCGTTATCTCCAGTGTTTATTTAATCTGGTCAGGCGTATTTTTTCATCACCGTTATCGCTTCCCGCACAGTTCGCTCGATTAATTCGCGAACGGGAATGATATCGTGAACCAATCCGGCGGAAAGCCCCATGCTCAGAAGACCGTCCGCCAGATCGCCGCTCTCAAAAACCATTTTTCGTCCCCGTTGGCCGGACACGAGGGAGGCGACGTCGCCAAAAGGCTTCCCCGCATTTTCCCGCCTGAGCGCTTCTTTGGCGGTCGCGTTGGCGTAAACTCGCGCTGTATTGCGATATTTTCGCATAACCAGCATAGTATCGTGTTCCGTGCAATCCGGCCCCGCCACAAATTTTTTGATCTGCGGCAAAATCGGACACTCCTTGGTGGCCAGAAAACGGGTGCCCATAGTAATTGCCCCGGCGCCCAGCATCAGAGCGGCGGCCAGACCGCGGCCGTTACTGAAGCCGCCGCAGGCGATAAAAGGAATGTCCAGGCTTTCCGCCGCCCTGGCCGCCAGCACGATTGAACCGATGTCGCTTTCGCCGGGATGACCGCCGCCTTCAAAACCGTCGATCACCACCAGATCACAGCCGATGCTTTCCGCTTTGAGCGCGTGTTTGACGGTCGTGCATTTATGCATGACGACGGCGCCGTTTTTTTTCAAAAAATCAATATATTCGACCGGGGCTCTGCCGGAGGTTTCTATGATCCGTACCCCCTCGTCCAGGGCGGCGGCGAAATATCCGTGATAATCCGGTACATTGAGGGAAGGGAAAATGGAGACGTTGAGCGCAAAAGGTTTTGGGGTCAGCGATTTGGTTTCCCGGATAGCGGTGCGCAACGCTTCCTTGTCCGGGTAAGTGGCCGCCGCCAGAACGCCGAGACCTCCGGCTTCCGAAACCGAGGCGACCAGAGCGGGCAGAGAAATCCATTGCATGGCGCCTTGCACGACAGGATGATCTATTTTCAAAATATTAGTTACCTGAGTTTGAATTGGCATTGTATCCTCTTATTCTTGCTCTATTTTTTGGTTTATGAGAGATAAAATATCATTTTTGGCTATTTTACCGCTTTCATTACGCGGCAGTTTATTAAAAAAGAAAACACGGCGCGGTTTGACGTATTGCCCTAATTTTCGGCAGCAATGATCGATTATTTCCTTTTCGGTAATTCGTCTTTCTCCCCGGAGGACGACCGCGGCTATGACGCTTTCGCCCAGCTGCGAATCAGGCGCGCCGATCACCGCTACGTCCGCGATCTCTCTCCCCATGCTCATAATACAGTGGGCTACTTCCTGGGGGTAAATATTTTCTCCGCCGCTGATAATCATGTCTTTTTTGCGGCTGACTAAACTCAGGAAACCCCGTTCGTCGAAAAAACCGATATCGCCGGTATAGTACCAGCCGTCCCGGACGACGGCCTGAGTCAATTCGGGATTATTATAATAGCCTTTCATCATGGTCGCGCTTTTAACTATGATTTCCCCTTTACCGCCTGTAGGCATAAGTTTTCCTTCATCGTCGACTATGCGGATTTCCGCGCCGATCACCGGTTTGCCCACTGTGGTCAGCAAAGAGGGGTCATGGTGCATTTCCGGCAGCAGGACGGAGATAGAAGCCGTCATTTCTGTCATGCCGTAAGCTTGATGAAATTCGCACGAGAGATTATGGCGGCAGCGGGCCATGAGTTCAGGCGTCATGGGAGCGGCGCCGTAATTAATAACGCGGAGCGAGTCCAATTTATAGGATTTGGTTTCGATTTCCTGCATAAGCGATTTGATGAGATGCGGCACTAAGGTGGTTCTGGTCGCCTGGAATTTTTCCAGGGAAGCGGCGATTTCATGCGGTTTGCAATTCAAACTGATGATGAGTTCGCCGCCCACAAGTAAAACCTGGAACACGGAAATGCAAGTGGTATGATAAAGCGGCAGCACACAGAGAAAAATTTCGTCATGACTCCAGCGCCCTTCGACGGCGCTTACCAGCACCTGTGTTTTCAGATTGGCGGCCGTGAGCATTACCCCTTTCGGTTTGCCCGTGGTGCCGCTTGTGTACAGCTGCAGAGCGACGTCGCGCTCATTCCAGGCCGCGGGAGTTATTCTTTCGCCGTTTGTTAACAATTTTTCATAATTGCAGGCGGCCGCGTCAGAAGCGGAATAAGATTCGGCGGTTCCTTCCATGAACACGAAAATGACCGGGCGGGACAAATGTTGTTTTAAATATTGAGCCGTTTCCAAGTAAAGGTCAGAGATCATCACGATGGAAGCGGTTGATTCCTCCAGCAGTTGACGGATCACGTTAGGCGCCAGTTTGCCGTTAAAGTGTTCAGAGACGGCGCCGGTCATAGAGCAGGCAAAAATAATCTCCAGGTAGCGGTGTGAATTATGCGCGATCACCGCGACTCGATCCTGCCGTTTTACCCCTTTGCTTTGCAGCCAGGCGGCTAAACGGCGGATCCGGTTGTAAAAAACAGCGTAAGTCAGGCTTGTGTTTCCAAAACGAACGGCGGTTTTATCCGGATATTTTCTAACGGAACTGAGTAGTAGTTCATTAAGAAACATCAATTCCTCTCCCGTACAACCGGTTTCTTCCCGGTTTGAAGCGGGAAGAAACCGGTTGGTTTGCGTACTCAGTTATTCAGCAGATCAAAGAAGTTCATTGCGCTGTTAATGGAATTTTCTATCCCTACGCCGCTGCCGCCGGCTTCGCCGCCGACTATATACAGGCCGGCCAGAGGCGTTTTGATTTTGGGCCGGTCGGCGCCTGTTTGTCCCGGAGTCTGCCCGACTCCGATCACGCAGCCGTCCTCGCCGGCGATAGCGGCCATGGCTTGAATATCCATGGAGTCAATCCACATAATGTGCTTGCGCAATTCGGGTACAAAGGTTTCCACTGTATTCAGAACCGCCTCCTGGATTTTGGGCGTTAATTCCGTCGGCGTATCCGTCGGCAATGGCGTGGCGACAGCGATAAGCTGCCGGCCGGGCGGGGCGGTTTCCGGATCGAAATTTGATGGAACTACAAGGAAAATATTCAAATATTTAGGCATGACGCCGCGGCGAATTTTTTCGTAATACTGTTCCTGGCCGATTTCGCCAAACTGCGACAGCATTTTGATGTCGGTGATAGGTTGATCCAAAGCGATGCGCATGACCGGGCCGGCCCAGGAATATGTCAGCTTTGACACATATTCCACATAATCAGGCGGGAAATGGGCCGCTCCGGCCAGTTTCAGCACTGTGTTCCGGATATCGGCGTTGGAGGCGATGATATCGGCGCGGTATTCCTGCCCGCCGGCAATGACGCCGACAGCGCGGTTGTTTTCTACGATGATCCTTTCGACCGGCATGTTGTTCAGGACTTCGCCGCCGAATTTCTTTATTCCGTCGATATAGGCGTTTGTGATGGAAATACAGCCGCCCATGGGATAACCGGAAGATTTCGCTTCGGCTTCCCAGGTCAGGCAACGGACAAATTCACCGGCTGATTCCAGCCAGGAAGGAAGGGCGCAATAGACGGAACCAATGCGGCTGACGCAGGTATGCAGCGTTTCGTTGGCGGTATAACGGCTTAACAGTTCTTTTTCCGTGATTTTATCAAGTTCGGCAATTTCTTCCTGTGTAAAGGATTTAGCATCCCGCATGAATTTCATAAGCGCTTCAAAATCCTCAGCCGGTACCATGTCTTTCAGATCGTGCGGGAATTTAAAGGTTTTGCCTTCAAAACAAACAATGGGCCTGATGTTCGTAAACTTAAGCGCGTTCTCGATGCCGCAGCGGGCCAGGCACTGAGTCGCCGGGCCTTTAGCGCCGCGGGAGATGACGTGAACGCCGATATCCAAAGTGAAGCCTTCTTTTTTATAGGAACTTAACCGGCCGCCAAAGAGATGATTTTTTTCCAACACAACGGTTTTCCGGCCGGAATGAGCCATTTGCAACGCGGCGGCCAGCCCGCCTATGCCGGATCCGATAACGATAGCGTCATATTTTTTCATAAAAATACTCCTTGCTTAACTTCCGAAATTTTTAGTAGGTTTGATCGCGTAATAATTAATCTTAAATTCAGCCACGATTTCACCGTCCGTGTTTTGAATGGGGACATCCAGGAAATAATCCCCGCGGCCTCTTTCCTCGATCGGTTTGATTTTAGCGGCCGCTTCCTCTTCCGAGATGGTCAGGTCGATGATCATATCCGTTTTGCAAGGTTTAAGATACTTCACCTCAACCCCTTTGATAATCGGCGCGAATTTATCCTGACCGTAAACCGCGACGAACAGATTGGCGCCCGTGGCTTCGGCAAATACGAACATGCTGCCGGCGTAAGCAATGCCGACATGATTAAGATGAATTTTGCTCAGAGGCAGGACAAACCGCACATGCCGCTCCTCAATGATTTCCGGAATGATTCCGGCCAGATTCAGGTATTCAATCGGCCCATTCACAAAATCTTTTTTTCGTTTTTCAAAAAATGCTTTATCCATTGAGTGTCTCCTTATAATTTTTCCATCAATTTAGGAAGAGCTGAATACAGATCAGCGACCAGGCCGTAATCCGACAGTTTAAAAATAGGGGCGTTCTTGTCGCTGTTAATAGAAATAATAGTTTTGGCGTTATTTACGCCGACCATGTGTTGGATTTGCCCCGAAATACCGATGGCAAAATAGTAATCCGGCTTCAGCATGGCGCCGGAAACGCCGATATAACGCTCGCGCGCCAGCCAGTTCTCGCCTTCGGCGATCGGACGGGTGCAGGCGATTTCCGCTCCCAGCGCCTGAGCCAGCGCCTGAGCCAAAGCGACATCCTCCTTTTTTTGGATGCCGCGGCCAATGCCGACTACCTTCTTAGCGACCGCCAAATTGACCGCTTCGCCGGCGATGGGCTTGCGCTCCAGCAATTTAGCCTTGCGCGGCGGTTCGATAAAGGCGATTTCGATTATTTCGCCGGCGGAAACGGCGGGCGCCGGCGGGCCGGTGAAAATTCCCTCGCCGACCAGGGCCAGGCAAAGTCCGTCGCCGCATTTTTCCAAGCGATGGGCGCTGCCGCCATACACCATGTGTTCGCCGGTAATCGTTTTTCCGTCTGTGCTGAGATTTGTGATATCAGTTATGACGCTGGTTCGCGCCGCCGCCGCCAGCCGCCCTGCGATCAGGCGAGTACGCTTTGTTGTTTTCAAAATAAACAGACGCGGCTTTTCCCTGGCAATTAAAGCTTGAATCGTAGCGCAATAATCCTCCAGTATAGTGTCGCCTTGCTCCGCGATCAGGTAAACTTTGCCGCAGCCGGCTTGCAAAGCTTTGGCCGCCTCGGTTTTATCCCCTACAATCACAGCGTCAACGCTCTCCGCCAATTCCAAGGCGCCGCTGACCAAATCAGGCAAGGCGGCGGCGGACTCGCCGAATATCCAGCAATTGCTCACTTTATTCATTTCGGCTCCTTAACTTACAGTTCTTTTCTGATGTTTTGCAAAAAACTGTCAATGATATCATCAGAATCGCCCTCCAGGATTATCTGTTTGCGTTCTTTGCATTCCGGCGCCAACGTGCTGACCACTTCCACAGGATTCGCCACCGTAACGCCTAATTCGCTTAATCCCCATTTGGTAACAGGTTTTTTGCCCGCGGCCAGTATCTCTTTTAATTGGGGAATTCTGGGCAAGTTGATGTCCGTGGTTACTGAAATCACGGCGGGCAGAGGCGCCTCCAATACTTCGATTTCCTGCTCCAGTGAGCGTTCGATCACGATAGCGCCGTTTTGGGGTTTGATGTTTTTGACAGCGTTAAACACATTAACGCCTAATTGTTCGCCTAACTGCGCTCCCACCTGCATCGCGTATATATCGGAGGATCCTTCCCCGCAAATGATCAGATCAAAGCCTATTTTTCGGGCGGCGGCCGCCAGAACGGCCGCGGTTTGATTCGCGTCCGCCTCTTTTATGGCGGGATCAATAATTAGGTAGAGATCATCAGGGCCGCGTGACAGGGCGCCCTTAATCAGTTTGCTGTTGTCGATTTCCTTTCCGCCGGCGCTTAGAAGCGAAACCTTGCCGCCGCTCTCCTGCACCGCGTTTACCGCGGCTTCGATAGCGGGCAGGTCATATTGGCCCAGTTTCAATTCCGCTTTGCTTGTATCCAAAGTGCGGTCTGATTTGACCATGATATCCTGTTCTTCGGGGACTATTTTGTAACACGCGATCACATTCATTTTTTGCGAAACTCCTCTCCGGCGACGTGCTTATTCCCTCGGAATCAGCCTTTCAGCGCTTCCTTGATAAGCGCGCGTCCAGCCGTATGAACCATGACTTCCTCCGTGCCGGCCATGATGCGGTAAACCCTCTGATCTCTCCACAGGCGGGAAATGCGGCAGTCGTTCGTATAGCCTATGCCGCCCATGATCTGCATGGCGTCGTCAATGACCTGGAAAGCGGCCTGGCCTGTGTAACGTTTGACCAAGGAAGAATCGATCATGATGGATTGGCCGGTGGACTTTTTCCAGGCGGCCTGATAAAGAATATTTTGCATATTCACAATTTTGATCTTCATGTCAACAATTTTTTCCTGGATTAACTGGAAACTGCCGATGGTCTGGCCAAACTGTTCCCGAACGCCGGCGTATTTGATTGCTTCCTCATAAGCGCAGCGCGCCATGCCGACGTTTGCCGCGCAGGCCAGAAGACGCTCCACTTCAAAATTTTTCATTAATTGATAGAACCCTTTGCCCGCGACCCCGACAAGGTCTGATTCTTTGATTTCACAGTCTTTCATATAAACTTCGCAAGTTTGCATCATCCAGTTGCCAATTTTATCCAAAGGCTCTATTTGGATGCCCGGCAGATTCATCGGCAGCAGGAACATGCTGAAATCCTTGTAAGGATTGTCGTTTTTGTATTCCCGCGCCAGACAGAGCATATAGGGGGAACGGTTGGCCGCGGTGTTAAAGGTTTTATGCCCGTTAATGACCACTTTGCCGTCTTTGCGCTCCACTTTAGCGCTCATGGCGGAACTGTCCGAACCGGCTTGCGGTTCCGTAAAACCAAGCGTGAACGGCTTGACGCCCTTGAGACCAAGGTCAAGGATTTTTTTGCACTGTTCCTCGGAACCGAAAGCCAGGATATCGTCTACCTGCAAAGCCTGATTCACCCAGCAGAGCGAGGGCCAGCCCAGTGCGTGCGCTTCCTCCGCCACAATGATCAGCGTAGTGAAATCGCAGTCCGTGCCGCCGAATTTTTCCGGAATACCCAATTTGGCAAAACCGGCTTCCACCATCATATCCGCGGCTTTTTCCGGAAACTGATGATTCTTATCGCACTCCTTGAAATAATCGTCGAAATTACCTCTTTTGTATACTTCGCGCAAGCTTTCCAATAACAGTTCCTGTTCTTCGGTTTTTTTAAAATCAATCATTTGTAAATTTTCCTTTCGTTTTGAGAGAAATTCAATCCAACCGTCATTTGGCATCAAGTAAATTTACTCGCGTTTTCAGCCTGCGGGCGATTATAGTTCAGAATATTCTGTTTTTGTCGGGCGAACAAATTGCGCAGCTTAAAATATAGTAATTTTAATTTGGCTATTTGCAATTTGTGAAATAGCCGCGGCTAATAATATTCAATAATATTCCAGCTTAGAAAAATTCTAGCTTTTTAATTGCAGTCGCAATGTGTTCTGATTATATATTTTTAAATGAATTTGAAAATCTGTAATATTTTATGATATAGGCTCGCAAACTATTACATTCGCGAAACAAATTTACTTGTTTATAACATTACACCATAATCTGATCTCTGTCAACAGTTTTTTTATTAAAAATATCTTTACTTTTTTGGCAAAAGATGTTTATTAAACTGCGCGCTGGGGAAGCATATTCTGAACCGCCTGAACACCGCCGCCGGCGGCTAAA
>JAIRRL010000068.1 GCA_031255985.1 Gracilibacteraceae bacterium | reverse complement strand
GGCCGCCGCCGATTACGCCGTAGTCAATCTGGAAACGACTTTGGCCGGCGCCGGCGTTCCATACAGCGGTTATCCCAGGTTCAACAGCCCGGATTCCCTGGCGGCGGCCCTGAAAGACGCGGGCGTCGACGCCGTGACCGGCGCGAACAATCATTGTCTGGACACCGGGCGCAATGGCTTTTTTCATACGATTGAAACCGCGCGGGCCAATGGCTTGGAGATATGGGGGGTACGCGCCGCCGCCGCCGAACCGCCGTTCTTTCTCACTGAGATAAAAGGCCTGCGGCTGGCGTTTATCAACTTCTCTTACTGCGGGCGCGGGGCTGACGGCGGCAAGAGTTTTAACGGTTTGCCCCTACCGGCCGACATGACGGACTTGGTTAACGGTTTCGCGCCGGCGGAAGGGGCGGAAGCGGCGGCGGCGGAAATAGGCGCCCACGTCTTGCAGGCGCGGAAATTAGGGGCGCAGGCCATCATCGTCTTTTTGCATTGGGGAAACGAATATCAGCGCCGCCCCGATGAATTTCAGCGGCGACTGGCCCGCCTTCTGGCCGACCAAGGGGTAACGGCCGTCATCGGCGGTCATCCTCATGTTGTGCAGACGGCGGAAATCCTGACGGGGGCGGAGGGAGAGCGCGTGCCGGTATTTTATTCGCTGGGCAATTTTATCTCCGACCAAAGGCTTGAAACGGTGGACGATATCCACACGGAACAGGGCTTGATCGCCTGGCTCAAATTGCGCGGCCGTCCGGGCGAACGCCTTGAAATGGCCGAAGCCTGGTATGAGCCGACCTGGGTTATGAAAAAAATTAGCAGTGAAGGCAAATATATCTATGAAATAATTCCCTCGGAAAAAGCTCTGGCATCTCCGGCGGCCTATCCGCAGCTGAACGCCGCCGATTGGGAGAGAATCAGCCTCGGCGCGCGGCAAACAGCGGAACTCATGGAACTCACACCGCCGCCGGAAACGTCACCATGAAAGTGGTGCCGTCCGCGCCGGTGAGTACGTTCAAACTCGCGTTGTTCCGCTGCGTGATTTCATAACAAACATAAAGACCAAGCCCGGTGCCCGATTCTTTTGTGCTGAAAAAAGCCGTGCCGAGTTTTTCCAGATTTTCTTCCGTTATGCCATGGCCGCTGTCCTTGACTGAAAGAATGACTTTATTATCCTTGCTCGCGGTTTTTATCTCCAGGATGCCGTTCGGATCCATCGCTTCCAGCCCGTTGCGCGTGAGATTCAAGACCAGCTGGCGGATTTCGTCCGCGTTGACAAAAGCCTCGCGTGTATCTTTCAGGTTGAATTTTATTATCTTGCTCTGATAAGCCGCGTCCGCCTCCAGCAGAGGGGCCATGCTGATGATGATGGATTTCAGGCTTTGCTTTTCTCTTTTTACTTCCTTGGTGCGGCCGATGGTGATGAATTCGCTTAAAATAGCGTTGACGCGCTTTAATTCTTCCGCCATTATGGAAAAATATTCCAATTGCTTTTTGTCCCGCGTCTTTTTTTGCAGCATCTGCAAAAAACCGCCGATGGTCGTCATCGGGTTCCGCACCTCATGGCTGATAACGGAGGCTAATTCGGCGAAAGTATTCAGCCGGTCGAGCCTGGTCATTTCCAGTTTCTGCTTTTGCAGGGCCGTGATGTCGCGCGCAACGACGGAAGCGCCGAGCAGAACGCCCTGAGAGTCGCGGATAGGCGCCATAGTGATAAACAGGGACACCGGCTCGCGGTTTTTTCGCTGCCGCACAGTCTCATAACCGTAACTGGCGCCTTGACGTATCAGTTGAATAACAGCGCCGATTTCCTCTTTTTGGCCGGGCAGAGCCAGGATCTCCACATTGCGGCCGATCGCTTCCTCTTCGGTATAACCGAAAATAGAGACCGCCGCTCTGTTCCAGCTGCGGATATGACCATCTGTGTCGAGCGCGTATATCGCGTCCAGCGAAGCTTCCGCCACGGAAAGCAGTTGCAGTTTTTCCTCCTCAAAAGTCTTTTGCCGCGTCAGGTCATGGGCGAGACAGTAACAGTAGTCAACCGCCGGATAAATGTCCAGCGCGAAATTGAGCCAGGCGTCCCCGCTTCGCAGCCGCGTTTCCCTGGTGAGGACAAGATCGCCGGAGCAGAGCGTCGCAAGGTCATAGCGCACCTGGGCCTGATTATCCGGATGGACGTAAGCTAAAAATGAAGCGGGGGAGGCCGCCGCCGGCAAGGAGAATACGCGCCGGCAGGACTCGTTCGCCCAGAGGATGACGCCGTCTTTAGCCGCGACAAACATCGGGTCGGTCAGATTGCGCAAAAAATCGTTTACTTGCCGGCTCCGGTGACGGAACTCAGATTTGGTTTTGCTCATTGCGCCTCCCCAATTCAGAAAATTTTCTTTGCCTATATTCTGCCACAAACAAGGCCGCCAGGCAAGGTTTTTCGCTTTCTTTTTCCTCCGGCGGCGCAGAGTCGGGCGCCAGGGCGCATTGCCAGGCGCGGCTCAAATGTGTTATACTGAAATTGCAGCAATGCTTTGGAGTAACCGCTTATGAAATATCGCCATAATAAGATCAAAAAAGAACACCATATGATAGACGGCGCGCTCGAATTGCTGGAGACTTTGAGCGAGCTGGACGTCGTGACCGATATTATCCCCGGCGTCATCGAACCCGCGCGGGCGCGGGAAAAGGGCGCCGTTTACCAATACGAGACAGCGACCGGCTGCAAGCTTATACTGAAAGGCGGCGGCGCCGTCCAGGAAGTATTCGTTGTGACCGAGTACCCGGAACTCGTCCGGGAGTGGGCGGCGCTCACGGGCGCGAAGCACGGCTCTCCGGGCGAAACGCCCTCCCGCTCTGCGCCGCCGCGGCCGCGGCCGGGGGCTGGCCCTATCGTGGAGGAAACGGAACTGTCCTCGCGCCCGGCCGAATTACGCGGTATTCCCCCGGAAGTGAAGATGGTGACTATCAGTCAGAAAACGCGGGACGCTTATGTGGCCAGCCTGGCCGGCGCGGGAGACGGCTGGGCGGTGGAGGAAATAGTGCCGCGGGAGCAGGCGGAAGCGCTGCGGCGGCGCGGGACGGAAGCCGCGCCGCCGTTCGCGGACAGCGACCGCTTGATTTACGCGCGGGTGAGACGCGCCGACATCCAATTATTTACAAAATATCTGGAGGGCCTGGGGCATATGGGTATCGTGACTACAGTTGATAAACAGGCGGGGAAAGTGCTTATCCAGACCACGCGCTCCATGTGGCCGGAATTGAAAAAGCTGATCGTAGCGCTGCCCTTGTCCGTGGAACTGATGAAAGACGGGGAAGACCGGTGAGCGGGAAAGCCGGATTTGTGCATCTGCACGTCCACACGCAGTACAGCCTGCTGGACGGCGCCGCCAGTATTGACAAACTCACGCGCCGGGCCAAAGAACTGGGGATGGAAGCGCTGGCCATCACGGATCACGGCGTCATGTACGGGGTGATTGATTTTTACCGCGCTTGCCGGGAACAAGGCATAAAACCCATAATCGGCTGTGAGATTTACGTCGCCCCTTATTCGCGCCATGAAAAAACACCGGGCCGCGACGATAAAAACTATCATCTTATTTTGCTGGCGGAAAACAACGAGGGCTACCACAATATTGTGCGGATCGTCTCGCTGGCTCACCTGGAAGGGTTTTACTACAAGCCGCGGGCGGATAAGGAACTTTTGCGCAAATACAGCGCCGGCGTCATCTGTCTCAGCGCCTGCCTGGCCGGCGAGGTAGCGGAACTCCTGAGCGCCGGCGACGAGGCGGGGGCGGAACGGGCGGCCCGCGAGTATCTGGATATTTTTGGCGCGGGCAATTATTTTCTCGAATTGCAGGATTACGGTTCGGAGGAACAACTTCGCGTCAACGCCGCTCTGCGCGATTTGAGCGCGCGCCTTGGCGTTCCGCTTGTCGCTACGAACGATTTGCATTATGTCAACCGGGAAGACGCTTTTGCCCAAGATGTTCTCATGTGTCTCCAGATGGGCAAAACTCTGTCCGATACATCCCGTCTCACCTTCAGCAGCCAGGAATTTTATCTCAAGAGCCGGGCGGAAATGGAGAAGATGTTCGGCCGGGAGCCGCGGGTACTGGATATAACGGAGGAAATCGCCGCCCGCTGCCAGGTGGAATTTACTTTCGGCGATTATCATCTGCCGGATTTCGCCGCCCCGGAAGGATTCACTCACGACGCCTGGCTGACGCATCTTTGCCGGGAAGCCTTTCCCCGTTTTTATCCCCATGGCGGCGCGGCGGAAAGAGAGCGGCTGGAATATGAGATAAGCGTCATCCGCGACATGGGCTTTTCCGGCTATTTTCTGATCGTAGCCGACTTTTGCCGCTATGCCAGGGAACAGGGGGTGACGGTGGGGCCGGGCCGCGGTTCGGCCGCCGCGAGCATGGTGGCTTATTTACTGGAAATAACCGCTATTGAGCCGTTGCGCTTCGGTCTTC